>JAGHSH010000081.1 GCA_018065965.1 Candidatus Apopatocola equi | reverse complement strand
ATTCATAATAATGTCATCAATTGGATTGCGCATTGTTTATGAATCAAAAGTTGATTATGTCGAAAATCAAATCCCCGCAAACGGTCAAATACTAGTGTCTTTATCTAAAAAAACACAGTATTATAACTCTACTGGAACAGGTGTAATCAGGAATCCATCCACCAACATAAAAATTGGCGAAAAATGGTATGACAGTGGTGATACAATTCCTGTTGAATTAAATAAGAGTTATTCGTTAAGAGTTGGTGCAGGAGGATCAGGAATCGGCGGTTATACAGATGGCAGTATTACTTTCAGCAAAAATTCATTTTCAAACGGGAAATACCAGTTGTCAAAGTCCGTTTATTTTTCTGGAGTTACTGCTTCAATGGCAGAGGTCAATCTAACATTTACAAGATTCTGTACATTTTGGGAAGTGGTTTTGTATTGATGTCTGCCCTCTGATGAAAATTATCCCAGCGTGATAATATATGCAGATTCTAAAAGACAAACTATAGGAATTAGCGGGGCTTGCATCAGAACCCGATGAAGAATAACATTCTTCTTTGCGTTTATATCATCTAAAACTCTATTCCTGTGGCAACATATTGGCAACAAAAATTTGGATAGCCCAAGTTTTTGGGATAATACAGATAATAGAAATCCTACGAGCTAAATTACATAAACAAAATTGTTTAGATCAAGAAATCAAAGAGCGAGTGGGAATAATCCCCCCAATAAAAAACAGAGCTGACCGATCCGCGGATCGGTCAGCTCTGTTTTTTACTGTATATCCTTAGCTGTTACCGGGTGAACTTTTTCCAGAAGGTGAGGAGGCCGGTCTTGTAGCAGAGCAGCAGCGCGATCGCCGCGCCGGAAACGGCCTGGAAGATCTGGAAGGGCAGCTTGAGCATGGCGTACTCCGGGGTGGAGTAGACCAGCGCACGGCCGATGGAATAACCCACCACATTGATCAGAGCGCCCAGCACCACACCCGTCAGCGCACCGGAGAACTTCTTCTCCTGCTTTCCGGTGCAGAGAGAGACCACAATGGCCTGCAGGCCGTGGGTGACCAGAGAAACGAACATAGGAGCGGGGTAGAAGAGTGCGTCACCCAGAAAAGCACCGATGCCGCCCACCACAAAAGCGCCCAGGGGATCGAGCAGAATGGCGGCCGTGTCGATGATGGTGTCGTTCAGATAGAGGTGACCGCCGGGGACGGGGATGCTCATGATGCTGGAGCTCATAATGATATTGACAGCCATCAGCATACCGGTCACGGTCAGCCATTTGGTGGGGTGGGTCTTGCGCAGAGACGCTTCTTTCATGGGACGAGCCTTCTTTCTTAGAATTGCAGGACGCCGGGCAGAAAACCGTTTTCTGCCGTGAAATTTACGGCCTATTCTACAGCATTTGTGCGCCCGGTGCAATTGACAGATGAAACAAAATTCAAACCCGTTTCCGCCTCCGCTGACTACGCGGAGATATACGCAAGCGCCCCTGCACTCTCCGCTCCGGCACAGCTTGACAGGAACAGGACGCTTGTGTACAATGAGTCCGAACAATGATTCAGCACAGGAGTATAAGATGAAAAGAATTCGAATCGGAACGATCCTTCTCATGACCCTGTTTTTGCTGGCGGGCTGCGCCTCCGACGCTGCGCCGGGCGGGGCGGAGAGCAAAAAGAATATCGTCGAAGTGACGAATGTAAACGAGCTCATCAACGCCATTGCGCCCGACACGGAAATACATCTTGCACCCGGCAGATATGTGCTCAGCAGGGCCGAGTCCTACGGCAGCAGCTCACAGAGCAGCAACTCCGTGACCCGATACTGCCGCTGGGATTCGGGCTGGAGCTGGGATGAATACACGCTGTGCATCACCGGCGTGGACGGCCTTACCATCACGGGCCGGGGAGCGGAGATCCTCACGGAGCCCCGGAGCGCGGATGTGCTGCGCTTTGAATGGTGCAGCGGCGTGACGCTCAGCGGCCTGAGCATCGGCCACACGGAGGCGGCCAATCCCTGCGAGGGCGGCGTGCTTACGCTGAAAGGCTGCAGCGGCTTTCAGGTAGAGGAGTGCAGTCTCTTCGGCTGCGGCACCGTGGGCGTGCAGAGCGAGAAGTGCAGCGCCATCAGCCTCACGGACACGAACATCCACCACTGCTCCGTGGCGGCGGTGGAATCCAACTCCGATACGGACTATCGTATGAGCAGCTGCCGCGTTTATGACTGCGGCGACAGCTCCCCCTACGGCGGCGCCTTCCTGCTCCACGGCTTTTACGGCACGGAGAAGATCCGCATCTCCGACTGCGAGATCTGCGGCTGCACTGCGGACGGCGTTTTCTGTGGGGAGGGAGTCGGCGACGCCCTGATCGAGCGGGTGTATGTCCACGACAACCACCTCGCCTCCGTGGCGGAGGGCACCGGTGAGCTCGCCGTCACGGAGCTGCGTTTTGAGAACAACTGCTTTGACGGCTGGTTCCGGGGCGCTGAATACGGCGCGGGCTATGAGTCCGGCTTTACCTGGGACGGTAAGGTCTGCAGCGAAGAGGAGCTCCGGGACAGATATGCCTCTCAGCTCTCCTCGGCCGGCGTGGGCACGGTGGAGACGGTACCCCAGATCATTGACCGCTGCGGCACGAAGGAGATCCATGTGAGCACCCCGGACGCCTTCCTCCGCGCTATCGGCTCTGACACCACGGTGATCATCGACGTGCCCTGCATCCGGCTCACGGACTGCTCCGACTACGGCGAGAATGCCGCCGAGAGCTGGGAGGAGCCGGATTTCAGCGGGAAGAGCTACTGCTGGCGCACGGTCTTTGACGGCTTTGAGCTTTGCATCGGCGAGGTGGAGAATTTCCACATCGTGGGCGGCGAGCTGGTCACCGAGCCCCGCTATGCCAATGTGCTGAACCTCATCGGCTGCCGGAACGTGAGCCTTGAGAACGTGAAGCTGGGGCACACCCCCGAGGAGGGAGAATGCAGCGGCGGCGTGGTGAACCTGCTGAACTGCTCCGCTCTCATACTGGAGTGCTGCGATCTCTACGGCTGCGGCACCCTGGGCCTTGAGGGACAGAATGTGCTGGGTCTGAGCGTGCAGAACACCCGCATCCACGACTGCAATCAGGGAGCAGGCGTGTTCTATGATTCCGACACGGTGAGCTTTCTCGGCTGCACGGTGGAAAACTGCCCGGAGCCGCACTTCGCCCTGGTGAACTGCGAGGGCTTCAGCTGGGAGCAGACGCTTATGGATCCCAACAGCCGCTTCAACGTGGGCGAATAACGAATTTCAGCGAACGGAAAAAACAGCAAAAAGAGGATAAAACACTATGATTATCAAGCTCTATCATCTCAATCCCCGGCAGAAGGAATATCTCTACGGTCTGGAAAAAAACCGCGGGGACGATGTGATCCTGCTGGAGACCCGGCTCAGCCCCACGGACAGCCAGTTCGACCTGCTCATCTCCTTCGGCGCAGACCCGGAGAAGTTCAGCATCGAGATCGTGGATACCCTGATCGGCTTTGCCGAGCCGGACGATGCCGAAAAGCTCCTGAGCCCCAATCTGAAGGTCAACGAGGGAAAGCTCTACACGCTTGTGGAGGCTCAGCGGGAGGACATTCACGCCGCCTGCCGGGGCGTGTGACAGGAGAAAAGCATGGACGAGAAAATCCTGGCGCTCTCTGAGCTGATCCACGGTTCCGGTACCCTCCGGGAGGGCTGCCTGTATCCCTTTACCCTTTCCAACGGCTGCAGCGGGCTCTTTGAGGTCATGCTCTTCGCGCCGGATAGCTGGGCACTGCTGGCCTATCCGGGCGAAGAAGCCGTGCAGAGTCTGCTGCAGGCCAATGC
>JAGHSH010000056.1 GCA_018065965.1 Candidatus Apopatocola equi | reverse complement strand
GAAAGGTACCGGGGGTTCGAATCCCTCTCTCTCCGCTAGCCTTGACATGGAGAAGTACCCAAGTGGCCGAAGGGGCTCCCCTGCTAAGGGAGTAGCCGGTGTTGAGCCGGGCCCGGGTTCAAATCCCGGCTTCTCCGCCAGTGAAAACACAGGCATTGCAGCGGCAATGCCTGTGTTTTTTTCTCCCTTGGAAAAAAAGGATCCCCGCGGGGCATCCGGAACGGATGCTCTGCGGGGATCTCTGTTTCCCGGATCGGGTCTTTACTGTCCGATCACGCTGTTCACGATGGCAGCCGCGTCAAGCACCGTGACAGCTCCGTCGCCGTTCACATCGGCGGCAAGGAGCTTCGCCATGCTCACCGTCTCAAAGCTGTCAAACCTTGCGTTGTAGATGTTGTATGTCAGCTGGGCGTCGTTCACATCCACCTGCCCCGTTGCGTTCACATCCTCGCCGGAATCTACAGCGGCGGGAGCAGCGGCCCTCAGGCCGATGGCTTCCATGGCGGCGCTCTTCACTGCCTCGGGGCTCTCCTCGGAGATGGTCAGGAAGGCATAACCCCCATACTTTTCCGCAGCGAACATGCTCTGTTCCCCGTAGGCCAGGGTATCGCCCTCGGCGAGGGTCACGGGACTTCTGGCCACGATGAGAAACACGGTGCTGCCGTCCAGCTCCAGATACCGGCTGACCTCCACGCTGATCGAGATGCTCTTATTCACAGATACCGTCACGTTTCCGGTCAGCGCAGCGCCGACAATGGTGTAGGTATTGCCGCTGACGGCGGGCTCGTAATCCTCGCTGCCGACGGTCACGGTCACGGCATAGTCATAGCCATCGGCCGGATCAAGCACGAAGCTGTAATCTTTGCCCTCGGTAGCGGCGGCTTCGGCGGTCACATCGTCTTTGCCGCTGCCGATCACGGTAACGGTGCGGTTACCGTCAGGGCCCGCATACTGTCTGTCCGCAGTGATGACCACATCGCCGGTGAGAGCGCTGCCGGGAACGGTCACCGTACTGCCGCTGCGGAAGAAGCCGGTATACTCGCTTTCCCCAACGCTCACGGCAAAGCTGTAATCATAGAGGGGAACTTCATGAACCGTGAAGCTGTAGTCCGTGCCGTAGACAGCGGTGGCTTCGGCGGTCACATCGTCTTTGCCGCTGCCCGTCACGCTGACGCTGAAGGTTCTGCCGCTGCGGGAGAGCTCGGAAACCGTCAGGTTCCCGCTCACATGCTCCACGGTGAAGCTGCCGTCCCCGTTTTTCTTCACGGGAACCTCTTCTCCGTTCATGGCGGCCTTCAGCTCATAATCGCAGTGGGGATCGTTGGCGATGAAGCTGTAATCCTCGCCGCTCTCCGCCGTCTTTTGGCCGGTGAAGCCGTCAGGCAGAGAAACGGTGCAGATATTCTCCGGATTCTTCCCGCAGAGGTCGCAGCTGTGATCGTCATCCCCGTCCAGACATTCATGCTCAGGAATTCGGGGGATGATCCAGCTGTTTTCCGCGATCTCCACCGCGCCCTCCGCGTCGGCGAAGAACCTGCCGCACTCACAGCTCCAGTAGGCGCTGCTGCCCTCGGCCTCCACGGTGGCCTCCACGCTCTCGTGGGCGATAAGACTGTGGATGTGCTCGCTCACGGCGGCGGCCGCCGTAAGACCTTCCACGGCGCTCTCGTCGAAATCGCAGGTGATGTCCATGTCCAGACCGCTGAAAACCATCTCGCTCTTTTCCAGCGCGAGGCCGCAGGAGCCTGCGCCGATAACGGTGAAGTTCGCCGTAAACACCCTGCCGTTCGTACTGCACGATTTGCCGGAGGCCCAGACGATACGGCCGATCGTATCGTTCAGGTCCGGGCAACCGTTCAGGGCCGTGCTGTCGAGAACCCATTCATCGTCACTGTTCAGCCTTTTGGTAAAGCCGTCGAAGCACAGGACTGCGGGATTCCACAGGATCTGCAGCTCCACAGCGTCCCAGGGCGTGACGGACTGCACATAACAGTCCACGGCGACGGTATCGCCGATCTTCGGCGCAGCGGCATTGGCTGTAAGACTGAAGGTCGCCTCCGTGCCGTCGGCCAGTGCACTCACCGGCAGCATTGCGAAAAGCATCGCAGCGGCCAGCAGCAGAGAAATCGTTTTCTTCATTTACCGGGCTCCTTCTTTGTCATAACGTTCCCGCGCCCGCGCCTCTCAGGCGCCGAGCCTGTCGATCTGTCTGGCAGCATAGCGGAGGATGAGGGCGGCGTCCTTGGCATTCACGGAGCCGTCGCCGTTCACATCACCGGCTGCGGCATCCAGCGTATCCAGCTGTCTGGCAGCATAGCGGAGAGTGAGCGCCGCATCCTTGGCATTCGCGGTGCCATCGCTGTTCACATCACCGGGGATAACGCTGGGGGTCTGTGCCTCCGTCACGGTAACGGGAGCCACAGCGGGCGCATAGGAAGCCACCGTGGTTCCGGCGTTCTCTCCGCAGGCCATCAGATAATAGGTACCGGCGGCGGGGAAGGTCACGGTGCCGATGCCGTTTTCGTCCACCTCGGCAGAAATCGGGAGCAGATTCATCTCTTCGTCCAGAACCATGATCTCCGCAGCGCCGTAGGGATGGAAAAGATCCGCATTTCCGGAGGTGGATTCGGAGGTGCCGAAGGTGCGGACGGCAAAGCTCACGCTCTCTCCCGCTGCCGCGCTGTAGGTATCGGACGCAAAGCTCAGGAAGCCGCCGTGGTTGTAGAAGCCCCAGTCGCTGAACATGGCCAGATCGATGGTGTCGCCGTCGGAGAGGAGCATATAGTCGCTGGTGGAGCCCCAGCCGGGACTCATGAGGGGATAAACATGGTTCCGGTAGTACATCAGGTTTTCGCCATGACCCCAGAACTGCTTCATGTAGGTGGAGGTAGCGCTGCCCGTATACTCCAGCGCATTCATTCCGTCCGGCGTGAAGCAATCTTCGCCCAGAATATTCAGCACTGCTTCCTCCCGGGCCAGCTGTTCGGTGATCTGTACACTGCCGGTGGTGACCTGCTGAGGGGTCAGACCCAGGCAGTACACACCCACCATGTAGAGGAAAAGGTGCATGGCCGTGGGACGGTGGATGACCTGAGTGCCCACATAGCTGCCCCGACCGTTTTCCGTGGCGTAGCGGTAAAAGCTCTCCAGTCCCTGATTGGCCAGATCGAAATAGGGCACCGTGATCCACTTGCCTGCAAGGGGCGTTCTGTCGGCATCGTTGCCCAGAATGGGAATGCCGTCGGAGGAGAAGGTCACCAGCACCCTGACGGACTCCGCAGGCGTCTCGTCATAGTTATACTGGCTGTCCAGTCCCGCTGAGGCCGGCGTGACGCGAACCGTCAGCCGCAGCTCGGCCCTCTCACCGTTTTCGCACACCGCTGTAACGACTGGGTGGTATTCGCCCGCAGTGGGGTTGGTGTAGTAGTAGGTACCGTTCTTGATGGGTGTGGTGCTGGTGTTGCCGTCGGGGTTCGTTTCGCTGTAGGTGAGGGTGTGCCCCTCCAGATCCGTAAAGGCATTATCCAGCTCATAGCTGATCAGTCCGCCCTCCCGGATCTCCATGGCGTCCACAGCGGCTACTGCTATGTGTCCGTCCTCTGCCAGAACCGACAGGGGAAGCAGCTGGAAGAGGAGCAGGGCGGAGATGAACAGCGCCGTCCATTTTCTCCAGTTCGTTTTCCTCAAACGCATATTTCTTTTCCTTTCTGCATCAGTCTATACGCGCAAAAAAGCACCGGACCGCCTTCCCCTCGGGGTCAGCAGTCCAGTGTCCGTCAGAACGAAGAAGGTATAGAAAGCCAACCCCGGCTTGCCGGGGTGTGGCGGAGGGTGTCCTTTGTACATACCTTCATCGGAGCGTATTCCGCACGTTTGCTTCGGTCTGCATCGGTAAGTCTCCTGACTTGCGCTGATCCGGCGCTCACCGGAAGCGAGCCTGACCTCCCTTCTCCCGCTCTGGGCGGAATGGTGGACTTTCGTCCCGGAGACTCGCGTCTCTTCGGCGGCTCTCGCGCTGCACAGTATCGGTCATGTCCGGGATTTGCACCCGATTCCTCTTTCACCGCAGCCTGACGGAAGGGTCTTTACGGCCTGCGGTTCCCTGCACCTGAAGCGTATTCTGTTGTTTGAATTTTAGCACATTTCCGAAGAAAAGTCAACCGAGCTCTCCCGGCTTTTCACGGGATCAGTGCATCCCACCAGCGCAGCTTCAACCGCCGGAGGGGAGAGAGGGAGGAGACACATTCGGCAAGCACCGTGTTGGAAAAGCGCTCCGTCTGCTCTCGCTGCTCCCGGCTCATGGGGTGCCGGGAATAGAGGGCCTCCAGATTGATTTCCCGCACGGCTGACTGCTCCGCGGCTGCCGCTCCCGCCCCGTTCAGCCGGCAGTGCTTCAGCAGCTCCTGCG
>JAGHSH010000267.1 GCA_018065965.1 Candidatus Apopatocola equi | reverse complement strand
GCCTCGTCATAGCCCACATAGCCCGGGGGAGAGCCGATGATGCGGCTGACCGAGAATTTCTCCATGAACTCACTCATGTCCAGCCGGATAAGAGATTCGGGAGCGTTGAACAGGTCGGCGGCCAGCTGCTTGACCAGCTCGGTCTTGCCCACGCCGGTGGAGCCCACAAAAATGAAGCTCACGGGCTTGCGCTTCAGCTGCAGACCGGCGCGGCTGCGCTTGATGGCGGCGCACACAGCGTCCACGGCCTCGTCCTGACCGATGATGTGCTCCTTGAGCCGTCCGGCAAGACCGGAAAGCCGCACATATTCGTCGGCGCGGATAGAGGAGGCGGGGATCTTCGTCCAGTTCTCAATAACATGGGCCAGGTTATCCGCCGTCAGCTCGGGAGTGCCCTGCGCCTCCAGCCGGGTCAGCTCATCACTGAGCTGCAGATCTCTGCTCCGCAGCACGGCCAGACGCTCGTAGTTTTTCTCGTCCTCCTTGTCGTCGGCGAGAAGAAGCTCGCGCTCCTTATCCAGATCGGCCCTTTCCTTTTTGATCTCGTCGATGCGGGTGATGGAGGCAGTGTGCAGATTTACATCGCTGCCCGCTTCATCCAGCAGGTCGATTGCCTTGTCGGGCAGAAAACGGTCGGTGATATAGCGCTCGGAGAGCACCACGGCCAGACGGCACACCTCATCGCTGATGCGTACGCCGTGGAAGTCCTCATAATACTTGCGGATGCCCAGCATGATCTTGGTGGCGTCCTCAATGGAGGGCTCGCTGACGGTCACGGCCTGGAACCGACGCTCCAGAGCGGCGTCCTTTTCGATATGCTTGCGGTATTCGTTGAAGGTGGTGGCGCCGATGACCTGAATCTCGCCCCGGCTGAGGGCGGGCTTGAGGATATTGGCGGCGTTCATGCTGCCCTCGGCGTCGCCGGCACCCACCAGATTGTGTACCTCGTCAATGACAAGGATGATGTTGCCGGCCTTGCGTATGTCCTCAATAAGCCCCTTCATGCGGCTCTCGAACTGGCCGCGGAACTGCGTCCCGGCCACCAGCGCCGTGAGATCGAGGAGGTGAACCTCCTTGTTCCGGAGCTTCTGGGGCACTTCGCCGTCGGCGATACGCTGGGCAAGACCCTCGGCAATGGCGGTTTTGCCCACGCCGGGCTCACCGATGAGGCAGGGGTTGTTCTTCTGACGGCGGTTGAGGATCTGAATGACCCGCTCCAGCTCTTCCTCCCGGCCGATCATCCGATCCAGCTTGCCCTCCCGGGCACGGTTGGTCAGCGAGATGCAGTAAGCATCCAGAAATTTCTGCTTGCTCTTTTTCTCGCTGCCCTCCTTGCCGCCGGAGGCGGGACGGGTGGGCTCCTCCGCCGGGCGCTCTCCGGGATTCTGATTGCCGAACAGACGGTTCAGGAAGGGGAAGGTAGCGGTCTTTCCCTCATCGTCGGAGTCGCTCTCGTCGTTTTCGATGTTCATCAGCCCCTCGTCGCTGCCGCCGCCGGTGATGTTGCGCATAACGTCCATCATCTCGCCGGAGAGCCCGTCCAGATCGTCGTCGCTGATGCCCATCTTGGAGATCATATCGTCAATAGGCTTAATGTGAAGCTCTCTGGCGCATTTGAGGCAGAGACCCTCCTGCGTTGAGCTTCCGTTTTCAATTCGGTTGATAAAGACCACGGCCATGTTTTTGTGGCAGCGTGAGCACATAGTTGGCTGCATAAGGGCCTCCTGTCCGGTAAAATATAGGTTGTGTTTTCAAATGCCGAGGAAGGGGTAAAGGGGATCCAGCTCCATGAGCAGGGAGCAGAGGAAGCTGTGCGTCAGGGTTTGCTGGGGGATGAGCACGCCGGTGAACTTAAGGATCCAGCAGAAGAGCGTGCAGAAGAACAGACCCTGCAGCAACCCGGCCACCATACCGCCCAGATCGTTGAGCATTTCACCGCCCGGGATCTTGAAGACAAGATTCGGCAGGTTGCCCAGCACCGTCAGCAGGATGAGAATAAGAACAAAGAAGAGCAGGAAACCCCCAATATAGGAGAGCGTGGAGCAGAGTACCTCCACCATGGCGTCCGTGACGCTGAGACTCTGCTCGGAGGCATAGCGGACGGCCTTTTCGGCCATATGCGCCGCCGTGGGGCCGTAGATGCCCATATGCTCATAGGTCAGGGCACAGAATCTCTCTGCCTGCTCGGGGTGAGCCGTCAGAAAATCCTCCACGGAGAGGGAGCCTGTGGAAGAACCGGCAATGTCGAATTCCTCCCGTACCTTCTGGTTGATATTGGTCTCCATATAGCCGCTGGCAAAGGGACGCAGAGCATCGTTGATCTCATAGGCATAGGTGTCGGAGAGCAGGTCAGAGACGTAAACGGAGATCACGATCACCAGCAGTCCGCCGATCCCCAGCACCAGCCCCCGCTTGTAGCCGTTCCACACGCAGAGCAGCAGCACAGAGAACATGATAAGATTCAGAATCAGTTTCATCTTTCTAAGCCTCCGGGATGGGAGTGTTTTTTCAGTCGCAGAAGCGGATCAGCTCTCCGCCGCTGCGTCCCAGCAGAAGAGCCCGGCTCTCTGCAGCGAGAAGGCAGAGGGTGGAATTGGCCACCCG
>JAGHSH010000271.1 GCA_018065965.1 Candidatus Apopatocola equi | reverse complement strand
CAAGTATTCCGGCCTGAACTGCACCCCCTGCGAGAGCTTCTGGACGGAGAGCCAGCTGGTGGACGGCAAGTGCCCCGACTGCGGCCGCGAGGTCAAATACGCCGAGGAGGAGGCCTACTTCTTCCGGCTGAGCAAGTACGCCGAGCCCGTGCGGCAGCTTCTTCTCAGCGGTGATTTTCTGGAGCCTGCCAGCCGCGTCAACGAGATGATCCATAACTTCCTGGACTGCGATGGCGGTCTGCAGGATCTGTGCGTGAGCCGTACCAGCTTCAAGTGGGGCGTACCCGTGGACTTTGACGAGGGTCACGTGGTCTATGTGTGGGTGGACGCCCTGTCCAACTACATCACCGCCCTGGGCTACATGAACGAGCGCTACGACGAGTTTGACAGGTTCTGGCCCGCCGACGTCCACATCGTGGGCAAGGAGATCGTCCGCTTCCACTCCATCATCTGGCCCGCCATGCTCATGAGCATGGAGCTGCCCCTGCCCAAGAAGGTTTTCGGCCACGGCTGGCTGGTCATCGACGGCGGCAAGATCTCCAAGAGCAAGGAGAACAAGTCCGTCAACATCGTGGACCCCTACATTCTGGCCGAGCGCTACGGCGTGGACGCCCTGCGCTTCTTCCTGCTGCGCACCTTCCCCTTCGGCTCCGACGGCGACTTCTCCAACAAGCTGCTCATCTCCTGCATCAACATTGATCTGGCCAACGATCTGGGCAACCTGCTGAGCCGCACCACCGCCATGGTGGGCAAGTATTTCGGCGGTCAGCTCCCCGCGGAGCAGGCCGAGGGGCCCGAGGACGCCGAGCTCATCGAGCTGGCTAAGGGGCTTCGTGACCGCTACGAGGCCGCCATGGACAAGCTCCAGCTCCAGAACGGTCTGGCCGAGGTCTTTAAGCTCATCGCCCGCGCCAACAAGTATATTGACGAAACGGCTCCCTGGGTGCTGGCCAAGAGCGAGGAGAGCAAGCCCCGTCTGGCCCGGGTGCTCTATAACCTGCTGGAGACCCTGCGCATCTGCGGCACCCTGCTGCAGCCCTTCATGCCCGAGAGCATGGAGAAGCTCTTTGCCCAGATCGGCGCAGACGCCGCCGTGACCACCTGGGAAAGCGCCGCCCAGTGGGGTCTGGAGAGCGCCGCCGCACTGGTGAACAAGGGCGAGAACCTCTTCCCCCGCATCGATGTGGAGAAGGAGCTGGAAGAGCTGGAGAAGCTCGGCGCGCCCAAGAAGGATCCCATCGAGCCCTTCAAGGAGGCTGTGCCCTTTGACGACTTCGCCAAGTGCGACTTCCGCGCCGTGAAGGTGCTGAAGTGCGAGAACGTGAAGAAGAGCGAGAAGCTGCTTCGCTTCACCCTCGACGACGGCTCCGGCACCGAGCGGCAGATCCTCTCCGGCATCGCCAAGTATTACAAGCCCGAGGAGTTGGTGGGCAAGACCCTCTGCGCCATTGTCAACCTGCCTCCCCGCAAGATGATGGGTCTGGAGAGCTGCGGCATGCTCATCTCCGCCGTCCACAAGGAAAAGGGCGAGGAGAAGCTGAATCTGCTCATCCTTGACGACGCCATCCCCGCCGGTGCGGTGATGTGCTGAAAAACCGATAAGAATTTCAAAAAGGTTCGCTGCAGGGCTTTTGCAGCGAACCTTTTTGATATGTTCGGTTTTTCCTCACAACGTGGGAAACTGACTTCAGCCCCCCTCATTCTCTTTCTCAGCAGAAAGAGAATGAGCGCCGCTGGCGGTGGAGAAGAGAACAGAGGCGCGGCGGCGAAATGCCGCCGTCGAAGAATCTGAGTTCCTGCCTCTGTGACCGCTGCTTATCGATGCGCTCCGGGAACCCTTCCGCTGCCGCTGGTGGGAGTTAAACAAAAGTAACCATTCGCAGTCAGCAGCGGCAGCGGAAGTCCTCCCGGGATGTATAGATGACTGAGGAAGGCTCCGGGGCACAATCTGAAAGTTTCCGACCGCGGCATTTTAGCCGCGGCACGTTTTCTTTTCTTTATTACACCGCCAGCGACGCATTCTTTCTTTCTTTCACGAAAACACAAGAAAGAATGGGGGGCTGAATGTCAGTCGCGGCCGTGTGCTGCGGCGATGGGAAAAAGAAAAAACAGGCTCCCTGCAAAACGGAAAATTGCAGGGAGTCTGTTCCTATCTTACTGCAGCGCTTTGAGCAGCTCGTCCACCCGGTCGGTCTGCTCCCACTTCACGCCCAGATCCTCGCGGCCCATGTGGCCGTAGGCCGCCAGGCGGCGGTAAATGGGCTTGCGCAGGTCAAGATCGCGGATGATGGCGGCGGGGCGCAGGTCAAAGACCTTCTTCACGGCCTCGGAGAGAACGGAGTCCTCCACCTTGCCGGTGCCGAAGGTGGTCACATAGATGCTCACGGGGCTGGCAACGCCGATGGCACAGGCCAGCTGCACCTGGCAGCGGCGGGCAAGACCGGCGGCCACCACGTTCTTGGCCACATAGCGGGCCGCATAGGCGGCGCTGCGATCCACCTTGGTGGGATCCTTGCCGGAGAAGGCGCCGCCGCCGTGGGGAGCGGAGCCGCCGTAGGTATCCACAATGATCTTGCGGCCGGTGAGACCGCTGTCGCCCTGGGGGCCGCCGATGACGAAGCGGCCGGTGGGATTCACAAAGAAGCGGATGTCGCCCTTGTTGAGCTCCTCGGGGATGCAGGGCAGGATGACCAGCCAGATCATGTCCTCGCGGATCTGCTCCAGCGTGGCCTCGGGGGCGTGCTGGGTGGAGAGCACCACCGTGTCGATGCGCACGGGGCGGTCGTTCTCATCGTACTCCACGGTGACCTGGGTCTTGCCGTCGGGACGGAGGTAGTCCACCAGACCGCTCTTGCGCACCTCGGCAAGGCGCTTGGCCATCTTGTGTGCCAGGGAGATGGGCAGGGGCATCAGCTCAGGGGTCTCATCGCAGGCATAGCCGAACATCATGCCCTGATCGCCTGCGCCGTTCTCCAGCTCAGCGGCCTCGCCGCCCTCCTTGGCCTCCAGAGACCGGTTCACGCCCATGGCGATGTCGCCGCTCTGCTCGTCGATATTGGTGATCACGCCGCAGGTCTCGCAGTCGAAGCCGTACTTGGCGCGGTCATAGCCGATCTCACGAACCACATCCCGGGCGATGCCGGCAATGTCCACATAGCAGGAGGTCGTGATCTCGCCCATGATGTGCAGCAGACCCGTGGACGCGGTGCATTCGCAGGCCACGTGACCCATGGGATCCTTTTCCAGGATCGCATCCAGGACGGCGTCGGAGATCTGGTCGCAGATCTTGTCGGGATGTCCTTCCGTAACGGACTCAGAGGTAAACAGATAGTGTGCCATAACAGGCCTCCAAAAATAAAAAAATGTCGCTCGCCTGAAACGGCGGACGACAACACAGGATGACTTTCAACTCATCTTTCGACGCACGCCGACGGATTTGGCACCTTATGCGCAAACGCACAGGTTGTCGGGCTTCACAGGGCCGTTCCCTCCACCACTCTTGATAAGCCGTATTCAGTTAAGCGGACGTATTTTAGCACAGGGGGTGAGCTTTGTCAAGAGGCTCTCCCCCCTGTTTCGATTTTTTACGGACGCGGCTCAGACGTAGGCCTTGTCCACCTTGATCACGCAGAAGGTATTGGCGTGCTCCGCCTTTACCCTCTTGTTGATCTCCTGCACCAGCTCCGCATCGCTGAGCCGGAAATTCATGGGGGCGAGCACGTCAAAGACCAGATTGGTGTGGGTGGGGCCGGGCACCATGCGGAAATCGTGCATCCGCAGCTGCGGATCGATGGTCTCCACCAGACCGGCTACGCTCTCCCGGAGAGAATTGAGCTCCTCGTTATACAGATCCACGGGATCCATGTGGATCACACTCTCGCAGCCCAGCTTCTCGTCCAGCTCCACCATGGCTCTGTCCATGGCGTCGTGGAGCTCGAACAGATCCCGGGTGCCGTCCACCTCCGCATGAACGGAGATATACAGCCGGCCGGGGCCGTAGTCATGGATGATGAGGTCATGGATGCCCGCCACCTCGTCATAGGCGCAGACGATCTCCTCCACCCGCTCCGCCAGCTCCGGATCTCCCTTTTCGCCCAGCAGCGGCGAGAGGGTGTTGCGGGCCTCCTCCACACCGGTCCGAAGGATCAGCAGCGACACGATGATCGCGCCGACGGCATCGAAGTTCCTGCCCGTGAAGCGGAAGATCAGCATACAGAGCAGGACTGTGGCCGTGGAAACGGAGTCGCTGCGGTAGTCCGCCGCCGTGGCCTCCATGGCCGAGGAGCCGATCTTCCGACCCACGCGGGAGGTGAAGGCCGCCATGTAGAACTTTACGGCAATGGAGAGCACCAGCACGATCACCGCCGCCGCCGAGAATTCGATCTCCTCGGGGAAGCGGAGCTTTTCCGCGCCGGAGCGCAGCAGAGAGGCGCCGGTCATAAGGATCAGCCCCGCCACCACCAGTCCGGCCACATACTCAATGCGTCCGTGGCCGAAGGGGTGGTCGGGATCGGGCTTTTTATTGGACAGCCGGAAGCCCAGCAGCACCAGCATACTGCTGCCCGCATCCGTCAGGTTGTTCACGGCGTCGGCGGTGATGGCCACGGAGGCCGCCGCCTTGCCGATGATGAACTTGCCCGCGAAGAGGAGCACGTTCATCACGATAGCCGCCACGGAGCAGAGAGTGCCGTAAGCAGCGCGCACCCGGGGATCCGAGGTATTCTCACGGTCCTTTACAAAGACCCTTGCCAGCAGTTCGATCATTATCTTTTTCCGCTTTCAAAGTAGTTTTCCGCCCAGGAGCCGCCGGGGAAGGTCCAGGAGATCACCGGTACAAAGCGCTCCGTGGAGTCCACATGGAGGGCAATGACCAGATTGGCCTCCTGATAGGTCTCCGTATACTCGTAGACCCGGTCATAGACCTGCAGCATATAGCTGAGATTCTGACCGTTGTCAATGGCAGCGTTGTTCAGGGCGTCGGTGTCCAGCATGGCCGAGAGATTCGCGCCGGTCCTGTCTATGGTCTCCTGCACGCCCCTGCGGACGGCAATGGAGAAGTTGGTCACGCAGGCCTCCCGGCTCATCTCCTCGCTCATGGTGCGGGTATAGAGCACCTGCGCATTGGGATGCTCCGCGTGGTTGAGCACCACCTCGTCAAAGCCCATATCCATGAGCTCGGCGGTCAGGTCGATGATATACTGCCGAACCCGGGAGTTCCAGGGATCCAGCCATGCGCCCCGCTGATCGGAATAGACGATGCCGTTGCCCACCTGCAGCGCCCAGGTGGGATTCCGGGACACCAGCAGGTTATTGACGCAGCAGGACACCACCGCCGTGAGCCGATAGCCCTGCGACTTGAGCTCCTCCACGTTCTTTTTCAGATCCAGCGTGCCGCCCAGCGCATAATCACGGGCGGTCTTTGTCTCCGATACCCAGAGCAGCTGCCCGCTCTCGTCCGCCACCTCCATGGTCAGACCCTTCACATCCAGCTCCGGGGCCCGGGCCACGGCCTTGGTCAGGCCGGATTCGTTCATGTACTCATAGGGCACATAAATGCTCTGGACGATGCCGAGGTTCGCGGTGGCGGCCATGTTCAGGCTGCTGTAATCGGGATTCTGATACCGGAGCTCGGCGGCAGCCTCCACCACGGTTTCCGCGTTCTGCTCCGTCTCCTCCTCTGCTGCCGCCGTTTCCTCCGTGCGCAGCATGGGCAGATCCAGCTTCACCCCATCCTTGGAGTAGACCAGATAGCCCGGGAGCGTGAAGAACAGCACCAGAAACAGCAGGAAAAGAACAGAGGCCGCTGCCAGCAGGATAGAGGGCAGCCGGCCGCCGCCGAAACGCCGCCCCCGATAAACGTCCCACCTGCGCATGTTACTGCTCCGTCTCCAGAGCCATGATCAGGTTCACCCGTCTTTCGTGACGGCCTCCCTCAAAATCGGTATGCAGGAAGGTGTCGGTGATCTTTTTGGCCAGCTCCACGCCCAGCGTGCGGCCGCCCATGGCCAGCACGTTGGCATTGTTGTGGCGGCGGCTCATCTCGGCGCTGTAGCAGTCGGAGCAGAGGGCGCAGCGGATGCCGTGGATCTTGTTGGCGGCAATGGAGATGCCGATGCCGGTGCCGCAGATGAGGATGCCGCGCTCAAATTCCCCGGCAGCCACTGCCTTGCCCAGCTTGACGGCGTACACGGGATAGTCCACGCTCTCCTCGCTGTAGGTGCCGAGATCCTCGAATTCCACGCCCGTATCCTTCAGATGGGCCATAATTTCCTGCTTCAGAGCGAAGCCGCCGTGGTCAGATGCAATTGCCAGCATGATACTTGTTTCCTTTCGTGTTTGGAAAAATGGTTTTCAGCAGGGATATATGGGAAATGCAAATTGCTTTTTTCAGACGGGCCAGCCGGGCAGCCACTTCAGCACCCAGTCGCAGTATCGGGTGCTGACCTCTGCCCCGCTGAGACAGGGGTAGAACAGGCCGAAGAGGAGCAGTGCGGCGACCGCGGATGCCAGGGTATAGTGCCGGCGTCCCTTCTCCTCCAGTCCGCTGAGCACATAGCCCATGGCCAGCACCAGAAAGATCTCGGAGGGGAAGTAATGGTAGGCGAAGGTCAGGCGGCTCACGCCCATCCACGGCAGCAGCTGGGAGAAATAGCCCAGCAGGATGAAGCCCGCACGGCTGTCCCGCCGCCGGACGCCCCGGATCGCACAGCCGAGGAGACTCAGCGCGCCGCCCCAGCAGAGCAGCGGCGAGGTGAAGGCCATGATGACGCTGCGCCGCTCGCCGTTGTAGCGGAGATAATAGAGGATGGGGCGCAGATCCAGCACCCACTGGTACCAGCGGCTGGCATAGGGATGGGTGGCCACCAGACCGCTGTGGTAGCGGAACATATACCGCTGGTTGTCCAGCACGATGTGCAGGTACTCCCGGCTGCAGAGCATCCTCACGCCGTGGAGACCCCGGGTCACGCCGTAGGGCCAGTAGCTCACATAGTAGATCAGCAGCGGCAGAGCCACAAACGCGGCCATGCAGAAGCAGACATTGATCCAAAAGCGTTTTTTCCCCAGCTCGCCGCTGCGGCACCAGTAGAGGAGCCAGAGCAGGCCCAGTCCCGCCCCCGCATACAGGCAGGTCCACTTGCTCGCCGCGCCGAGACCGAAGAACAGTCCGCTCAGCCCCAGGGCCCCGAGGCTGTGCTCCTCCTCGGAGAGGAAGCGGTACATATAGTAGTACATCCCCAGAATGAAGAGCACGCTGTAGCTGTCGATGGTGGCAAGCCGCGTCTGGGTGAAGTGCATAAAATCAAAGGCGAACACCAGCGTACAGGCGATGCTGACGCGCCGCCGTCCGAAGAGCCGCTGCACGAAGGCATAGATCAGCGGCAGCATGAGCACGCCCGCCATGGTGCCGGAAAAGCGCCAGCCGAAGGGCGTGACCCCGAAGAGCAGCAGACCCAGAGAGAGGATGAGCTTGCCCAGCGGGGGGTGGGTGATCTCGTACATACCGTCACAGCGCAGGGATTCCCACGCGGTGCGGACATGGTAGATCTCATCGAAATAGGTGGAGTTCAGATAGCTCTGCCGTGCGGGCACCCGCTCCGGCTCGTCAAAGAGCGCGGCCGCCGCCGCGTTCCTCTCGGCAGGCAGCAGGGCGCGGCCGTCAGGCGCAAAGAGAGCCAGCTCGCCGATCTCCAGCGGCTCCGCCGCGGAGAGCCGGAAAGAGCGGCAGTCCCCGCCCTCAACAGTCAGCTCGTCCCACTTGAGAACGGCCACATAGTTCATGTCGATGGAGCCGAGGGGCGACCAGCTTTCGCCGTCGGCGCTGCCCTCCAGCAGCCACTCGCCGGTATCGATACCGGCAAAATAGCGCAGGGAGCCCAGCGCATCGCCCTCGCGCAGGGAAAAGCTCAGAAAAACGTCCTGCCCGCCCCGGGCATAGGACTCCGGCGCCGTCCGGTCTCCGAGACCGAGAAAGGCGAAAACGGCATAGATGGCCGCCAGGATCCAGCTGCAGAGGCAGTCTCTGCGGGTGTAGCGGGGTGCGGCGATGGGGTGCTCCTCCCCGGATGCCGGGCGGAAAAACGCCATGAGCATGGAGAGCAGAAAGGTAAGCAGTACGGCGGCGAGCAGCGCGGAAATGATCTTCATGGGTACCTCTTGCAGCGTCTGCGGAATTGTGATATGCTTTTTGAAACACTTTATTATAGACCATTGAGAGAGGAAGTGCAAGAGATGAACGAGGATTTCCGTCTTTCCGCCTTTGATTTGCAGGCAGAAAAGACGCTTTTCCTGCGCTGTTACCGCGCTGCATGGCTCTGCGCCCACGGTTCTCTTGCGGGTTTTCATGAGCGGAGCGTGCTGGAGGGCGCGGCCTACCGGGCCTCCACCTCCCCGAAGGCGCTGCAGAAGCTCACCCTGCAGGGTCGATTTGCAGGACTTCTTGCGCTGGACGAGCGGCGGGGGCGGGCGCAGGGCTATTGCTGGATCTCCTTCCTCTTTGTGGGGGACAGCCTGCGCAGGCATGGGC
>JAGHSH010000113.1 GCA_018065965.1 Candidatus Apopatocola equi | reverse complement strand
AACCACGATAAGCGGTAATATATGGCGGCACAGGGCGATTTTTGACGATGATTTTGATCGTCACATTTTCGAGTCCTGTATCGTCCACCATCTACCCTGGACTTCCTCGGAAGTCTAGGGTTTTTTTGCGTTCTGGGGTAAAACAGAAAAAACAAAACGTAAGGTAAAAAAGATTCGAGTCGCTCTGCAGCGAATTCACAGATTCAGTCTTGATTTTTCTCAGCATCTGCGGTGAAGAGGCAATCCTTCAATTTTGAGAGTAGATCTATCTTGGGATAACACGCAAAGGAAAGACGACGGCTTCCGATAATTCATACATGAAATTCGGAAATAGATTTACACTATTGAATGAAATCAAAAGCCATGATATAATTGACTAATCATATTTACGCATATTAGGAAATGCGTCAAAACACCCGTAATCTGGGACGGAATAATGAATAGGGGCGTTGCTTATGAATTTGTCTGCAGCCTATAGTCATATACCCGGAAAATCAGGAAAGGACGGAGCGCATCTTCCGCTGTGGATGCACCTGGAGGATACGGCGTATACGATGGAGTATCTATGCCTGCACCGAATCCCCGCATCCATTCGGAATGCCTGTGAGCTGGAAGCGGACGAATTTCGAAAGGCAGCTGTATTTCTGGCGATGGTTCACGATCTTGGAAAATGTACGCCGCTGTTTTCCGCCAGAATTCTTGCGAGTCTTCCCGAGGAGAGAGAAGGCCTGGAAAGAAGCGGACTGACAATACCGCCTGTTGACCGGTTCTTACATAAAGATTCCAGTCCCCATGCCTTCGCGGGCGAGGTCCTGCTCTCGGCTCGGGATTATCCGAATGGAGTATGCTCCGTTGTGGGTTCCCATCACGGAAAGCCGACGTCCGAGGTAGCAGCTGCGCAAAAGTCACAGCAGTTAAGTGCATACAAACAGAACTACTATGCCGGGAACAAGGCTGCATGGGAAGCGGCTCAGGACGAACTGATTCGGCGTGCGCTGGAGAGAGCCGGATATGCGGCTCCAGAAGAGCTTCCGGTACTGTCAAACTGTGCGCAGATGCTGCTGACGGGGCTCCTCATTCAGGCCGACTGGATCGCCAGCAACGAAGAATACTACCCGCTTCTTCCCGCCGGGGTAACGGGACATGAAAAAGAGTATCCGGCTCGTGCCGAGGCTGCAATGGAAAAGCTGAATCTTCCGGACTGCTGGCTCCCGCCGCTTTTTGAGGCAGCGCCGGAGGAATTCTATCGGGAGCGTTTCGGCTTTGCCCCCAATCCCATGCAGGTCTGCGTTGCCGAGGCCGCGCGATCCATGCATTCCGGCGGCTTGATGATCATCGAAGCGCAGATGGGGATCGGAAAGACCGAGGCGGCACTGGCGGCGGCGGAGATTCTCGGCGCCGGGTCCGGGGTTGGCGGTGTGTTCTTTGGTCTGCCGACGCAGGCAACCTCCAACGGAATATTCCCCCGTATGGCGGGCTGGGCAGAAAAACGATCTGAGGATCAAATCCATTCCATACGCCTCGTACACGGAATGGCTGAACTCAATGAGGATTACCAGCAGTATTTCCGCGGGCAGGCAGAGACGGACGGCGACGGTACGGGCGGCCTGGCAGCGCACAGTTGGTTTTCCGGGAGAAAACAGTCACTGCTGGCCGATTTCGTCGTGGGAACGGTAGACACCGCTCTGATGTCGGCGCTGAAACAGAAGCACGTCATGCTCCGTCACACGGGTCTTTGCAGCAAGGCGGTCATTATCGACGAGTGTCATGCCTATGACGCCTATATGAGCAAATATCTGGATCAGATGCTCCGCTGGTTCGGCGCATATCGGATCCCGGTGATCCTCCTTTCAGCCACACTGCCGGAGCAAAGACGGTTGAAAATGCTTCAGGCATATCTGGGACAGAAGTCTCCGCCGGAAAAGAGCGCAGTGGGGTATCCGCTGATCACATGGACGGAGGGGGAGAAGATTCGGGCCGATTCTGTCTCGGAAGCATTTACCTCCCATCAGGTCGGGATAAACCGGCTGGAAGAGGACGCTCTGCTTTCCGACCTCGCGGTTCGCCTCTCCGATGGCGGGTGTGCCGGAATCATTGTCAATACGGTAAAACGGGCACAGAGCTTATTTGAACGGCTTCGGGAAACATTTCCCGGGAAAAAAGTCTTTGTGTATCACGCTCAGTTCCTGGCAGAGGATCGCGTCCGGCGGGAAAATGAGCTGATGGACATGATCGGAAAGCATTCCACGCCCGAAACACGGAATAACGTTATCGTGATCGGTACGCAGGTACTGGAGCAGAGTCTTGATATTGATTTCGATTATCTCATTACAGACCTTTGCCCCATGGATCTGCTGCTGCAGCGGATCGGGAGGCTGCACCGACATGAGCGTCGGCGCCCCGACAGGTTGGCGCTCCCGGTCTGCTCCGTCATGAATGCAGGCGAAGAGCTTGAAAAGGGGGCTGAAGCGATCTATCATCGTTGGCCGCTGAAGCAGACGGTTCGCTGCCTGCCGGAAACGATCCTGATACCGAAGGACATTCCCCGGCTGGTCAATCTTGTATATGCGGATCCGGAACCCGGTACGGATGATTCGGATTGGCTTCATTTCCGCGACCTGACGGACATTAAGGAAGAAAAGGCGTCCGCGTTCCTTCTCGGGAAACCGAAGAAGTCCAGAATTCCGGCCATGAACAGCATTTCCGGTATGCTGGATATGGCCGTTGAAGGTGATGCCAGAGCAGAAGCGGCCGTTCGGGACGGATCACCCTCTGTAGACGACTGGTGATGCGCAGATTGAAAGACGGAAAAATCGGTTTCCTTCCGTGGGTCTCGGATGCCGAACTGCGGGCGGATTCGGTACCCGCCCATGAGGAAGGAAAAGCAGTGGCAAGGCAGCGGCTCAGGCTGCCGGGTGTATTTTGCAGATATAAGCATCTGGGCGAAACCGTTGACGCACTGGAGCAGGAAAATGACCGTCTCCTCTCTCCGTGGCAGGAATCCCCCTGGCTGAAGGGAGAACTGGTTTTCCTGCTGGATGAGAATGCTGAACGGGAATTCGGCGGATATCATGTCCGATACGAAAAGGAATTAGGATTGATATATGAAAGGAGTGAAAGCACGTGAATGACTGTGAATTCAATCTTCTGGCAGAGCCGTGGATCCGCGTGATGCGCGAGGACTGCGTAGTGGAGGAAGTATCCCTGACCGATGCACTGATCCGCTCCCATGAATTCCGCGAACTTTCGGGAGAACTGCCTACGCAAAACGCCGCCGTCCTGCGTCTTTTACTGGCCATCCTGCATGCCGTGTTTGAACGCGTGGACGCAGAGGGAAATCCTGCAGGCATCGAAGATTCGGACGGAGCACTGGATCGTTGGGCGGAGCTCTGGCAGCTTGGGAAATTTCCCGAAAAACCGCTGAATGCCTACTTGGAACAGCAAAGGGACAACTTCTGGTTGTTCCATCCGGAGAGACCGTTCTGGCAGGCAGCAAAAATCAGAGATAACGCATCCCGTCCACAATCTGAACCAATCAAAAAAATAAACGGGGCAATCTCTGAGAGCGGAAATAAAATCAGACTTTTTGCGGAGAGAAGTGGGGCATCGAAAGACTATCTTTCCAACGCTGAACTGGCGCGCTGGTTGATTTGTATGAATCAATATGATGACAATACATTGAAAACCGGTTTGGGAGTTGCATGGCTCGGGCGATTTGCCGCAATCCTTGCGAAAGGGAACACGCTTTTCGACACTCTCATGTTGAATTTTGTCCTTCTGGACTATAACGGTGAACCGTGGGATATTGGGTCTGCAAGCTGGGAAACCCGATGGAATGATACAGAGGAAGTCCGTAAAATTGCTCTTCCGCACGATCCGGTTGCTGTTCTGTCAGCACATTCACGATATGGTCTTTTTGAGAAAGATCAAGGCGTGGTTCGTCGCTATAAATCGGCAAAAGGCGGCATTTGTTTCGATGACATAACAAAAAATGAATCGATGGCAATATGGAAATATGATTCAAAAAGCGACGAGTATAAATATTTGCGAACATATAGCGGAACTCAAATGTGGAGAGAATTCCCAACAATAATTGCAGATGCAAAAGGCCTGTCCGGAGTGGTCAACTGGCAGAATCTGCTGGTTAGAGTTGGGATATTAAGTCATAAGCAGATGCTTTGCTATGAGATAGTAAATATCCAGTACGACGCTTCTCAGCAATCTTCAGTTGAAGACATATATTACGATAAACTTCAGCTTCACGCCAATCTTCTCTCCGAGCTGGGCGAAGATTACCGCGTTCTCATCACGGAGGAGATAGCACGCTGCGATACCATCGCCTACTATCTTGGCACCCTGGCGAACGACCTTTTCTTTGCGTCCGGCGGAGATCCCGAAAAAAAGGCGCTCCCCGCCCCGAAGGCAAAGGAGCAGTATTATTACGAGATCGACATACCCTTCCGCCGCTGGCTCGCCTCGCTTGACGCAGAAGACGAGGACACCGATGCCGGAATCGATCCCTGGAGACAGGAGGCTGAGCAGATCGCCCGCAAAATGGCGGAGAAGATGGTCCGAGACGCAGGCCCGGCAGCTTTTGTGGGAAAAACCGTAAAGGTCGAGGAAAATAGCGAGCCGCGATATTACTCCTCGTCTACCGCCATGCAGTGGTTCAACATCAATATGTCAAAACTGAAAAACAGATAATATCAGGAGGTGAAACGATTGAGCGCTACAAAACAGATCCGGTCTTTTACCGAGGCAAAGGTCCGTCAACTCCTGGAGTCGACGAACGACAGTGCTGTCAGAGCATCTCTTGCCCGCCTTCGCAGGGGTATCGGACATACGCCCGGCAAGTTCCCGGAGCTCTGGGGCGAATATCTTCTGGGGATGCCGGAGGAGCTTCTGGGACACGGGACAGAGATTAGCAGAGCAGAGTGGGCGGTATATATCGCCCTGACCGACTTTGCGTTCCATCAGCAGGGAAAAGATCGCAAAAACGAACCCATGCACCGCAGCGGCGTCTCTCTGGGCGCTGCCGCCGCCCGTCTGATCCATAAGGAAGCGGATGATCGGGAGCGGATCGCCCGGCGATTCTATCCGGTTGCAACCGCTTCCGATATGACGGAGCTGAGCCAGCATCTGCGGGGGCTGATCTCACTTCTCCGTTCCGAAGGGATCGCGCTGGACTACGGACGGCTGGCAGGCGACCTGTTCCTGTTCCAGAACCCGGACACCGCCGACAGCGTAAAGCTCCGCTGGGGAGAAGATTTCTGTCGTATTCACTTTGATAACGAAACCGAAGAGAAAGGATAATTGCCATGAAGAAACATCTTTATCTGGACATCCATGCCATTCAGACCGTTCCCCCCTCCTGCGTGAACCGGGATGATACCGGCAGCCCCAAGACCGCCGTGTACGGCGGCGTTGAGCGTGCCCGCGTATCCTCTCAGGCGTGGAAGCACGCCATGCGCAAGTATTTCAAAGAGATCTTTTCCCCCGAAGAACTCGGCAGCCGTACAAAGCTGTTGGTGAAACTGATCGCAGATCAGATTATGACTGATCACCCTGACGAAGAGCATGACACAGCACTGCTTATGGCCAGAAAGGCTCTTCAGCTGGCAGGGATTCCCAACAAGGACGATGAGACAGAAGCTCTGTTTTTCGTTGGAAGAGAGCAGATCGCCGCTGTCGCAAAAAAAATTTACGACGACTGCAAGAATAATGTAGTTAGCCTTACGGAATCTTCAGATAGCAAATCTAACGATACCGGAAAGAAAAAAGCTGATAAGAAAAAGATGAAATCAGACCCGGCCTATTTGAAGGCATTTATGGATACCCCATCTGTTGAGATTGTTCTTTTCGGACGTATGGTAGCGAGCCAGACTCAGTTGAATGTTGACGCAGTCGCTCAGGTGGCACACGCCATTTCTACGCATGCCGTTCATACTGAGTATGACTATTTTACGGCTATGGATGACGAGAAGGACCAGTCCCCTGCCGCATTCCTTCAGGCTGCTGAATTTAATTCTGCTACGATGTATCGTTTTGCAACTGTGAATCTGGGCGCATTGGAAGACTATTCAACAATTGATACTGCGAAGGCCATCAGAAATTTCGTGGAAGCCTTCGTCCGTTCCATGCCCACCGGGAAGCAGAACACCTTTGCAAATCGCACACTGCCCGATATGGTGTATATCACCCTTCGGGAGGATCAGCCCGTGAACTTCTCCGGCGCCTTTGAGAGCCCTGTGAAGAATGACAGAGGCGGTTATGCGGCTCGCTCCTGCGAGGTGCTGATGGAGTATGCGGAGAAAATGTACGGCAGCTTCGCCGATGCTCCCGTTTTCGCTCTCGGCTGCGGCGATCAGGCCCTGGAGGGTCATGCCGAGGCGCTGTCCCTGAAGGCCATGCTGGAGCGGCTGGAAAGCATTGTGGCAGATCAGTGCGGAAAGGCGGAAGAATGAGTACACTGCTTCTGCGCCTTGCGGCTCCGATGCAGGCGTGGGGCGTGGATTCAAAGTTCGACACGCGTTCGACCGGGCGGGAGCCATCAAAAAGCGGCGTTCTCGGCCTGCTCGCGGCGGCGCTGGGGATCAGGCGGGATGACTCCGCCGCGCTATACAGACTTGCTGAGCTGAAATTCGGCGTACGGGTGGACAAGGAGGGACAGTATCTCCATGATTTCCATATGGCACACTCCGCTGTGACCTCCTACGTGACCCATCGCTATTATCTCAGTGACGCGGTTTTTCTCTGCGGGCTGGAATCGGAGGATCGGGAGCTTCTGGCGCAGTATGCCTATGCACTCACCCATCCTGCCTATCCGCTTTTCCTCGGCCGTCGTTCCTGCCCTCCCACGCTGCCGCTGGTGCTGGGGATCCGTGATGAGGAACTGATGACGGCTTTGGCCGGGGAGCCCCGCCTCACCCCCGATGAAGGACCGCTTCGGATCGTCATGGACGAGGACAGCGCTATGAAGGGCGCTGCCCGGATCAGGGACGTTCCCGTGTCCTTCAGCCCCTATCACCGGGAGTATACGTATCGTAAATACCGGGAGGTCATTCTTCCCGGAACGCCGCAGACGGAGCACGATCCGTTTGCCTTGCTGGAGGTGGACAATGGTTCTGACGAAGATGATACTTGACCCGGCAAAACGGCGCTGCGCCATGGCCCTCGCCTCGCCCAATCTGCTTCACGGAGCCATTGAGGATGCATTCCGTTCCGATTCGGACGGGTGGTCCTCCGAGAGAAAGCTCTGGCGTCTGGACACACTGAACGGCAGACCGGTCCTGCTCCTTCTCAGCGAGAGCAGGCCGGATCTCACCTCCGCGGCTGAGCAGTTCGGTACAGGCGGGAAATGGGAATCCCGCAGCTATGACGCCTTCCTGTCCGGAATCCGTACCGGGGAACGCCGCCGCTTCCGCCTGACCGCCAATCCTGTCATTGCCAAAAAAGATGAAACGGGAAAGCGAGGGAAAGTGCTCTCTCATGTGACCGTGGCGCAGCAGGAAAAATGGCTGGCGGATCGCGCTGTGAAAAACGGATTCTCACTGGTCGAGGACGAATACACCGTAACGGCAAGCCGCTGGGTCTCCTTCCGCAAAGGCAATGAAAACGGACGGCAGGTCTCCTTCCATTCGGTGACCTTTGAGGGCATTCTCACCGTCACGGATGCCGATGCCTTCCGAAAAACGCTCTGCGAGGGCATCGGCAGAGAAAAGGCCTACGGCTGCGGTCTGCTTACCGTTCTGGGGAATGAGCCGTGAGGACAGCGCCATTGTTGCCCGGGACGAGAGATGTGGCCGGAGAGCGGCTGCAGCTTTTCCCCGCACACGCGGGGATGATCCTTTAGGGTGATCCCCCTTATTTTCGGTCTTGGGCTTTTCCCCGCACACGCGGGGATGATCCTATCGGCGAGATGCCCGTCTTTACTGACGAAATCTTTTCCCCGCACACGCGGGGATGATCCCTACATGGCCTGTTTGAAGTTCATACCGACAGCCTTTTCCCCGCACACGCGGGGATGATCCCATTGAGGCAATCGATGTCGGCGGTCTGGTCTACTTTTCCCCGCACACGCGGGGATGATCCCCGCACGCCCCTGAATATCCAGCAGGTTACTAACTTTTCCCCGCACACGCGGGGATGATCCTATGCCTTGCCATTATCCGAAAACTCTATTTCACTTTTCCCCGCACGCGCGGGGATGATCCCTGGTCAGAAACAGCAGAAGTCACCGCAAGCGTCTTTTCCCCGCACACGCGGGGATGATCCTACGCATAAAAACGCATGGTTACGCATGGTTTTCTTTTCCCCGCACACGCGGGGATGATCCCTGCACAAACGGGAATTCCTGCGTCTGCCGCCACTTTTCCCCGCACACGCGGGGATGATCCCCCGATGCTGGCGATCGTGGGGACGGAGGCACGCTTTTCCCCGCACACGCGGGGATGATCCCACAGTCACATTGCCGAAATCGCCAGCGGCAGCCTTTTCCCCGCACACGCGGGGATGATCCCGACTTTGAGGACACGTACGACGACGTGATGTGCTTTTCCCCGCACACGCGGGGATGATCCTCACGCCGTCATGGGCAAGATGATCGTGGACGCCTTTTCCCCGCACACGCGGGGATGATCCCAATCAGGACACATACATCGGCGCTGAATGGTTCTTTTCCCCGCACTCGCGGGGATAATCCCGAATTTGGTCAGCAGATCTATAATTCTGAGTGCCTTTCCCCGCACTCGCGGGGATGATCCCAGAATGCGTTCCCGCCCGCTGAGTTCCGGGAGCTTTTCCCCGCACATGCGGGGATGATCCTCTGGGCGATGTGTTCAGTGTGTCCGATTTGGACTTTTCCCCGCACACGCGGGGATGATCCTCAACAGCAGCTCAACATAGCCCAGCAGAGGGCCTTTTCCCCGCACACGCGGGGATGATCCCGGTTGGCAGAAAGGCACGATTGCCGACTATCTCTTTTCCCCGCACACGCGGGGATGATCCCGCAGGGCACGCAGAATCCGGCAAAAAACACAAACTACACAAAAACATCGACAAAAAGAAAATACATTATTGACAAAAAGAAAAACCAGTGTAAAATGACAGTATTGTGAGTGTTATACTCAAATTATGGAGGTAACAAAATGAAGAAAACTCTCGCACTGCTTCTGGCTGCGGCCATGATGCTTGCTCTCTGCGCCTGCGGAAAGACCGAAGCTCCCGCTCCTGCAGAAGAAGCCCCCGCAGCGGAAGCCACTGAAGCTGCTCCCGAAGCTACCGAAGCCACCGAGACTCTCGGAACCGGCGTCGAGCTGACCGTTTACACCAACTCCGGTTCTTCCGGCCGTGACGCCTGGCTGACCGAGCGCGCCGCGAAGGAAGGCTTCAAGGTCGTCGTTCTCGAGGACGGCGCCGGCGCCATTCAGCAGCGTCTGATCGGCGAAGCCGCCAACCCCATTGCGGATGTTGTGTACGGTCTGAACGCCATCATCTGGAACGACCTGATCTCCCGTGACATTCTGGTCGCTTACGATGCTCCCAGCTGGGCCTCCGAGGTTTCCGAAGGCCTGAACAACGCCGACGGTTACTACTACGCCATCGTGAAGCAGGCCATCGTCCTTGCTTACGACGCTGCGAAGCTCTCTCCCGAAGAGGCTCCCAAGGACTGGCCCGATCTGTGGGAGAACGAGGCTTTCCACGGCATCTACCGTGTCGAGGAGAAGCTGACCGGCGGCACCACCCGCAACGTTCTCGCCGGTATCCTCTGCCGCTACCTTGATCCCAACGGTGAGCTTGGTGTTTCCGAGGAAGGCTGGGCTGCCATTGAGAAGTTCTTCCAGTACGGCGTTGTTGCCGAGAGCGAGACCAACCTCTATCAGGAGATGGTCGATGAGACCAAGCCCACCATCATGGGTCAGATGTGGTCCTCCGGCGTTGTCCAGTACGACAACGAGTTCGGCACCACCAGCGGCTGGGCCATTCCCGAAGTCGGTGTTCCCTACGCTGTGGAAGGCATCGGCCTTGTGAACGGTGTTCAGAACGACGAGGCCAAGTATGCTGAGGCTCTCCGCTTCATCGAGTGGTTCGGCTCTGCCGAGATCCAGGGCGAGTGGGCCGAGCAGTTCGGCACCATGCCCGCCAACGAGAAGGCTGCCGAGAAGGCCGACGCCGTTCAGGCTGAGATCTGCTCCATCCCCGCGCAGGATATTGACTGGGCCGTCGTTGCCGCCAATATCGATGACTGGTGCGAGAAGATCACTCTCGAGTACATGCAGTAATAAGTTCTAAACCCATTTTGGGGGGCAGGGCTGAACCCCTGCCCCCCCGCTTTTTTGTTATTCGATTAGGAGGGAAAACCATGATTCGCCTGGAAGATATTGAAGTTACATTCGGAGATTTCACCGCCTTGCATGACATCAACGTGCATGTAAAAGAAGGTCAGTTTTATACCTTCCTGGGCCCGTCCGGATGCGGCAAGACCACAACTCTCCGGACAATTACCGGATTCAACACTCCGTCCAAGGGCCGTGTCTACGTTAAGGGAGAGGACATTACCGACTATCCGGTCGAAAAGCGTAACATAGGTATGGTCTTCCAGAACTATGCTCTGTTCCCCACAATGAACGTCTATGAGAACATCGCCTTCGGCATGCGAGTGCAGAAGGTGAACAAGGCCGAGCTTGATGAACGGGTTCGGACGATGGCCAAAAAGGTCGAGCTGAACGACACGCAGTTAATGCGCAAGGTCGCAGAGCTTTCCGGCGGCCAGCAGCAGCGTGTGGCGATCGCCCGTGCGCTGGTAACGAATCCTTCCATTATCTGTCTGGATGAACCTCTGTCCAATCTGGACGCCAAGCTGCGCGTTCAGCTGCGGAATGAGCTGAAGGAAATGCAGCATAATTTCGGAATCACCACTGTATACGTCACGCATGATCAGGAAGAAGCACTGACCCTGAGCGACCGCATTGCAGTTTTCAATAACGGTAGAATCGAGCAGATCGGAACGCCGGATGAAATATACAGCCATTCGGCCACCGAATTTGTGTGCAATTTTATCGGCGACATCAACAAGCTCCGGCCGCAGCTGATCCACGAGGTCAACCGGCAGAGCAATATCAAGGTCGATCCGGACAAGGCCAACTATATCCGTCTGGAACAGCTTCACGTCAACTACAAGCGGGATGGCGACGCCGTGTCGATCCCCGCCCGTATCGTTTCCCGCGAGTACTACGGTCTGTATATCAAATACACCATCGAAGCCCTCGGCCAGACCTTGAAGGCTATCGAAAAGAATGACGGTGCCGCCTATTTCCCCGAGGGTACGGATGTGAATCTGTCGTTCAATCCCGCCGCTGTCATGTCGTACTGAGAGGTGACGCGGGATGAAAGCTAAGCTAAGCAGGTTTTGGAAAGATCTGACGCCGGGCCGGGCTCTGATCGCCGTTCTGTTCGTATGGTTCATTATGACCTGCATCATCGTCCCCATCGTTCATCTGCTGGGCACGATCTTCCTGGCAGACGGCAGCTTTTCTCTGGAGCCCATCCACAAGCTGATGAAATCCAAAAAGGCCATGAACTCCCTGCGCAATTCCTTTATTCTCGGCCCCACCCTTTCGCTCAGCGTAGGGATCGTCGGCATTTTTCTGGTGCTTGTGACCGAGTATTTCGATATCAAGGGCGCCAATATCCTGCGCCTCGGCTATATGACGACGCTTCTGTACGGAGGCATCATTCTGGTTTCCGGCTATAAGTTTATCTACGGCAGCAACGGCTTCCTGACCAATGCGCTGATCCGGATCTTCCCCTCCTTCAACCGCAACTGGTTTCAGGGTTACTGGGCCGTGCTGTTCGTCATGACGTTCTCCTGCACCTCGAACCATATGATCTTCCTGCGCAACGCCATGCGGGCGGTGGACTTTCAAACGGTCGAGGCAGCGCGCAACATGGGCGCCAATCAGTGGACGATCCTTCGGCGCGTTGTGCTGCCGGTTCTCCTCCCCAGCCTGTTCGCTGTGACCATCCTCACTTTTATCACGGGTCTCAGCGCCATGTCCGCGCCCCTTCTGGTCGGCGGAACCCAGTTCCAGACCATCAACCCCATGATCAAGACCTTTGCCGACTCCACGAATTCCAAAGATCTGGCCGCTCTGCTCAGTCTGGTGCTGGGCATGGCCACCATGGTTCTGCTGTATATTATGACGCAGATCGAAAAGCGCGGCCATTATATGTCGGTCTCCAAGGTCAAGACCCGCATCGTCAAGCAGAAGATCAACAATCCCGTGGTGAATGTGATCGTCCACATTCTTGCCTATGTTCTCTTTGCGATCTATGTCGTTCCCGTGGTGCTGATCGTTCTCTTCTCCTTTACTTCCAGCAAGAACATCGCCACCCGTACCCTTGACTTCGGCTCCCTGTCTCTGGACAACTACCGGTATCTGCTCTCCGCCAGCTCCAACTACAGGCCCTTTATCGTCAGTATCGTTTATTCCGTACTGGCGGCTGTTCTGATCAGCGTGATCATCGTTGCGGCCTGCCGGATCATCCAGAAGAGAAAGGATACGCTTGTCGCAGGTGTGCTGAATTACTCTCTGATGATCCCCTGGCTCCTGCCTACCACCCTCGTCGCTCTGGCTCTGATGCTGCTGTATAACCAGCATCACTGGTATATGTTCAACCGGGTTCTGACCGGCACCATGATCATCATGCTGATCGGTTACGTAGTCATCAAGCTGCCGTTCTCTCTGCGTATGACAAAGGCCGCCTTCTTCAGCCTGGACAATGCGCTGGAGGACGCCTCCCGGAATCTGGGCGCAAAGGGCTGGTATACGTTCCGCCGGGTGGTTTTCCCGGCCATCCTCCCCACGGTCATGGCTGTTGCGGCTCTGAATATCAACAGCCTCCTCGGAGACTATGATATGTCCGCATTCCTGTACCATCCGATCAATCCCACGCTGGGCGTAAAAGTCCGCAGCCTGACGGAAGACCTCACCAATGCAAACAGCACGGCGCTGACGTTCGTTTATGCCGTCCTGATGATGATCATTTCCGGCATCGTCCTCTTCCTCGTCTACGGCCGCGGTTCTCAGGATAATACGCAAAGCAAGTAAGAAAGGCGAAAACTATGACCTTTGGGCAAGTATGCTATGGGGCAAACAATGAGCTGCTGAACAGAAAGCTGGCAGAAAAGAAGCATCTGATCGCTGTTCACCGGGGAAGCTGGACAGGGAATGTCATCCAGAATACCATCCCGGCTTATACCTGCGCCTTCAAAATGGGCGCAGATATGGTGGAATGTGACATTAACCGCACGGTGGACGGCGTCCTCTACTCCTTCCATGACGGCTATGAGCCGGATCTTTTCCGCGTGCAGAAAAGCATCAAGCAGATGACCTCGGCAGAGGTGGACGCCTACCGTCCCTATAATGCCATCCGCTCCCAGTGCAGACGCCCCATCGACCGGCTCAGCGATATTCTGGACTGGCTTCCTGCGGACAAGCTGCTCAACATCGACCGGGCCTGGGATATTTTCCCCTATCTGCTGGAAGAGCTGGACAGGCATCCCAACGCGCTGCAGCAGGCGGTGCTCAAATGCACCGTGCGCGGCTCGTTCCACGGCGTTCCCTTGGAGGAGGCGCTGTCTGCCCTGCAGAAGCACGAAAGAAAGTATATGTTCATGCCTATCTGCTACTCCATGGAGGACGTGGAAAGGGCGCTCTCGCTTCAGGGCGTCAATCTTGTGGGCTGTGAGCTGATCGCCCACAAGGAGACAGACGAGCTGTATCAGGATGCGGCCATTGCGTATCTCCATGAGCACGGGCTGTTTGCGTGGGTAAATGCCATCCAGCTGGGAGATTATCAGGGTGAGCCTCTGTACGGTCCTTTGGACGATAACGTATCTTTGACCGATGACCCGGACAAGGGCTGGGGACAGCTCTTTCGGAAAGGGATCGATATCGTGCAGACTGACTGGCCTGCGATCCTGTACGCATACCGGAAGGATGCGCTGCATATCATCTGACCCTTACAGACCTATCCCCCGCATGGTACGATCTGCCATGCGGGGCTTTTCATCCATCATCGCCGCAGCCATGCTGCAGAAGGAGAACCGTTATGATCAGGAATATCATTTTTGATATGGGCAATGTGATGCTGAGGTTTGACCCGGAGTTTTTTCTGGACAGAGAAGGCGTCACCCGCGAGGACAGGCAGCTTCTTCTGAATGAGGTTTTCCGCTCTCTGGAATGGGCTCAGCTGGACAGAGGCTCTCTTTCCGAAGAAGAGGCGGAGGAGCGCATATGCGCGCGCCTTCCGGAGAGGCTCCATGAAAAAGTGCATCGGTTCGTCTGGAACTGGGAAAGGCCGATTTGCCCCATCCCCGGCATGGCAGAGCTGGCAAAAGAGCTGAAAGAGAAGGGCTGCGGTGTTTTCCTCCTCTCCAACGCCAGTGTGCGCCAGCATGAATACTGGCCCGATATTCCCGGCAGCGAGTATTTTGACGGCACCGTCATCTCCGGCGACATAAAGCTCCTGAAGCCCCAGCCGGAGATCTACCGCTATGCCCTCCGCCGCTTCGGTCTGGAGAGCGATGCGTGCGTGTTCGTGGATGATTCGCCCTACAATGTCGAGGGGGCTGTGTACTGCGGCATTCCCGCCATCGTCTTTCGGGGCGACAGCCGGCAGCTGCGGCGCGAGCTGCGCCAAATGGGCGTGGATGTGGAAACAGAATAAGACTGCGCAGCAAAACAGCCCGACGGCTCAGAAATGAACCGTCGGGCTGTTTTTCCCAAAACTATTGCAGGGTAATTTCATAAGAGAGCTCTGCCAGATCCACGTGCAGAGACGCCCTCGCCTCTCCGGCACACCATGTCAGGGTCAGCGTGTCGGCGGACGGGCGTTCTGCGAAGACCGCCGCCCCCTCCGAGAAGGCAGGATGTGTGTTGCGGAGCTTCAGCAGGCGCAGCTGATTTTGAACAACGCTCTTTTGCAGGCAAGCCTTTACTTCCTCCGGAGTATAGCAGCGGCGATTCACCTCTCTGGTATCTGCGGAAGGGTCGCGGAGGAGGATGTCCTCATCACTGGCGCCGGCAAGAAGATCCATATACCAGACCTGCGGTTTCCCGGGCATAAACAGCTGGATCGCCCGGGCCAGCTCCAGCTTCCGGTCATCGCAGCCAAGAGCGGAATAATAGGTCATGTCGATCTGATAGATCTCGTCCACGACGCCGTGGACGATCTTTTTATGCCCGCCAAGCTGGACGAGCCTGTCGATGATCGCGTCCACACGGCTCTCGGGAAGCAGACCGCGCACGTCGCGCATGGGGATGCCGTCATGGCAGCCCAGCATATTTACGACGCGGATACGGTCACGGATGATTTCATCGGCCCAGGCGTAGAGATACTCCGTGTTCCCGGTTTCCAACGCATCCAGAATCAGGCCGGGCAGGCAATAATCATAGGTCATGCAGCCAAGATCGGACAGTTTTTTATAGTATTTCGTCGAATAGGCCGCGTGAATTTCCGGCAGCACCTCCAGACCGTGGCTTTCTGCCATGGTGCGGAGTCTGTCCAGCATCTCCCAGGTCTCGGGTTCATTTACAAAATTGGTGCGGCAGGGTGCTTTATGCAGCCTTGAAAAGGCATCCAGCCGGATCATGGCGGCGCCGTGATCTGCCAGCTGCTTCATCACGCCGTCATACCATTCCCAAACCTGCGGATTATCAAAGTTGACGTCCATCTGCCCCATGTACTGGGCATGGCAGGCAAGGTATTCCCCGGCGGGCTTCTTCCATGCTTCAAAGCCCGTCCAATCCATGTCAGATGGTGTTTTCCCAGCCTCAAGCTGACGGTTTACAAAATCGGCCAGAAGCTCCGCCTGACGGTACTGGCCGTCCGTCAGCTCCATCATGTCAATAGCGGAAACACGCGGATAAAGGATCTGCTGGTAAAAGGTGTTCCAATAGGGGACTGCGCGCCCGTCCGGAAAGCGAACCATCAAAATGGGCAGACCGTTTTTCCGGAGATTGCCGTAGTTGAACTGATCGGGATAGGGCTTTATGTATCCTTCCTCCGTCATTTCGCCGCGGCCCTCCCAAAATTGGTTCCAGTCAATAAAGAAGTGCCTGTATTTGCTGTTGTCGCCGTTGCGCAGGATATCCTGGAACTGCGGAGAGAGGACGGAAAGGTGATTCAGTATAAAATCAAAGGTCAAGTCTATCCCCTGGGTTTTCAGAGAGGCCAGATCCTCCTCTGTGGCAAGGGCACGGCACAGGTCATAGGAGATCACGGAGAAGCCCCCATCCAGATCGGTGTTGAATACCGTGGGAAGAATATAGAAAGAGCGGAAAGCGTCCTTGAGCTCCTCGGACGACAGGAAATCGACCGTTTCTTTCAGATTGCTCCCAAGGCTGTCCGGATAAGCGTTGAACATGGCGCCGAAATGCATATGGGTACCTCCAGTAACAGACATAGTCAGATACTTAGCTATCGAAAATTATTCTATCATTTTTCAATATGTTTATCAACTTCAATGAATAAAAAAAAGACACTCTTCTGAGTGTCTTTTTGTGTTGGCGTTGACCTATCTTCCCGGCTCGTCGCCAAGCAAGTATTGTCGGCACAGGTGAGCTTAACTTCCGTGTTCGGAATGGGAACGGGTGGACCCTCACCGCTAAAAACACCAACTATGGTACACCTTCAGGGACTCGAACCCTGGACACCCTGATTAAGAGTCAGGTGCTCTACCAACTGAGCTAAAGGTGCATATGGTGACCCGTACCGGATTCGAACCGATGTTAAAGGCGTGAGAGGCCTCTGTCTTAACCACTTGACCAACGGGCCATATGCTTGCCTGCACCCTGAAAACTGAACAATGAGAGAGAAGCGCTTTACTCAAGGCGAAACCTGCATTTCGTAGGTCAAGCCCTCGGGCTATTAGTATCGGTCAGCTAAATACCTTGCAGCACTTACACCTCCGAC
>JAGHSH010000187.1 GCA_018065965.1 Candidatus Apopatocola equi | reverse complement strand
TCCCCGGCCTGACCGGCAAAGACACAGAGGAGAACAAGATATGGGAGATACGACAAAATACATTATCAAGCGCGTTCTGATGGGACTTCTCAGCGTGTATATCGTGGCAACGCTGACCTTCTTCCTGATGAACATGGTTCCCGGCGGCCCCTTCGTGGCTGAGAAGTCCATGTCCAAGGCGGCACAGGAGGCTCTGGCGGCCAAGTACGGCCTGGACAAGCCCCTGCTGCAGCGCTATTTCACCTACATGACCGACCTTCTCAAGGGCGACATGGGTCCCTCCCTCCGTCAGCGCGGCAGGGAAGTGGCGGATATCATCTTCACCAAGTTTCCCGTCAGTGCCAAGCTGGCCGGCATCGCCGTATGCTGCGCCATCTGCATCGGTATCCCCCTGGGCTGCATCTCCGCCTACTCCCGCGGCAAGCTGGCAGACAACGTGATCATCGTCCTGGGCACCTGCGGCATCGCCATCCCCAGCTTTATCACCTCCGTGCTGCTGCTCTACGGTCTGGGCGTGAAGCTCATGATCTTCCCCACGGTGGGTCTCAACGACTGGCAGAGCTATGTAATGCCCGTGACCGCTCTGGCCATTTATCCGACCAGCTATATCACCCGTCTCATGCGCTCCAGTCTGCTGGACGTGATGGGTCAGGATTACATCCGCACGGCCAAGGCCAAGGGCATTTCCGGCTTCAAGGTGCTCTTCAAGCACGCCCTCCGCAATGCCATTCTGCCCATCATCACCTATGTGGGCCCCATGACGGCCTATCTGATGACCGGCTCCTTCGTGGTGGAGAAGATCTTTACCATTCCCGGCCTGGGCCGTGAATTTGTCAGCTGCATCACCAACCGTGATTACACCATGATCATGGGTACCACCATCGTGCTGGCTTCCCTGGTCATCGCCGCCAATGTGCTGGTGGACGTGCTCTATAAGATCATCGATCCGCGCATCAAGCTGAAGTAAGGAGGCAGAGAGAAATGAACAAAACACCCCTGAGTCTCCAGCTGAAGGCGGAGGATTTCCTGCCCGCCAGCGAAGAGGAAAAGACCTCTCTGGTGGTCATGCGCGAGAGCGTGAACTTCTGGAAGGACGGCATGCGCCGTCTGCGGAAAAACAAGATCGCCATGGTCAGCCTGATCTTCATCCTGCTGATCATGATCTTTGCCTATGTCCTGCCCAGCTTCTGGCCCTACAGCTATGAGCAGCAGATCAAGTACAGCGAAAACCTTGCCCCCTTTGAATACGGCAAGAAGGAGCTGGCCCGCATCGAGGCCGGCGAGAAGGTGTTCCCCCATATCTGCGGTACCGACAAGCTGGGCCGCGACTTCGCCGTCCGCCTGATGATGGGCACCCGCATCTCCCTGACCGTCGGCCTGCTCTGCGCGGCGATGGTTCTGCTCATCGGCGCCACCTACGGCGCGATCGCCGGCTTTGCAGGGGGCTGGGTGGATATCATCATGATGCGTATTACCGACATCATCTACACCATCCCCGATATCCTGCTCATCATCCTGCTCTCCATGATCATTTCCGACCCCCTGAAGGCGCTGGCCTCCAAGCCGGGCTTCAGCTGGATGCAGACCGTGGGCCCCAACATGATCTCCATCTTCGTGGTCTTTGCGCTGCTCTACTGGGTGGGCATGGCCCGCATTACCCACTCTCAGGTGCTGATCCTCAAGGAGAGCGAGTATGTTACCGCCGCCCGGGCCATGGGCGCGGGTCGGGGCCGCATCATCCGCAAGCACCTGCTGACCAACTGCATCGGCACCCTGATCGTTACCACCACCCTGCAGATCCCCTCCGCCATTTTCACCGAGAGCTACCTGAGCTTTCTGGGTCTGGGCGTAGCCTCTCCCATGCCCTCTCTGGGCTCTCTGGCTACCGATGCGGTCAAGGGCATGAACACCTATCCCCATCTGCTGCTTCTGCCCGCCGTGATCATCAGCGTGGTCATTCTGGCCTTCAACCTGTTCGGCGACGGCCTGCGGGACGCCTTCGATCCCAAGCTGAAGAACAGAGGAGGAGAGCGAAATGGCAGAAATTATCCTTGAGTTCAAAGACGAACGTCTTTCCTTCTTTACCCCTGCCGGAGAGGTCAAGGCTCTCAACGGCGTGAGCTTCTCCATGGAGCAGGGTGAGGTGCTGGGCATCGTGGGCGAATCCGGCTCCGGCAAGAGCGTTACGGCCTATTCTCTGATGGGTCTCACCGCCTACCCCGGCAAGCTCATCGGCGGCACCATCGAGTTCAACGGACACCATGTCCATGAGATGACGGAAAAGGAATTCCGCAGAATGCGCGGCAACGAGGTCTCCATCATCTTTCAGGATCCCATGACCAGCCTGAACCCCGTTTATTCCATCGGGGATCAGATCGAGGAGGTCATCCTTGCCCACACCGATAAAGACAAAAAGCAGGCGCATGAGCGCGCCCGGGAGCTGCTGACCCTCGTGGGCATCAACGAACCGGACAAGCGTCTGAAGCAGTATCCCCATGAGCTTTCCGGCGGCATGCGTCAGCGCGTGATGATCGCCATTGCGCTGGCCTGCGAGCCCAGACTGCTCATTGCCGACGAGCCCACCACTGCGCTGGATGTGACCATTCAGGCGCAGATCCTGGAGCTGATGAAGGAGCTGCAGGAAAAGCTGGGCATGAGCATCATCATGATCACCCACGATCTGGGTGTGGTCGCCTCCATGTGCGACAAGATCGCCGTCATGTATGCCGGCCACATCGTGGAGTACGGCACGGCGGACGAGATCTTCTATGAGCCCAGCCATGAGTATACCAAGGGTCTCATCGGCTCCATTCCCCGGCTGGACGCCACCGACCACGAGCGGCTGGTGCCCATCGAGGGCCAGCCCGTGGACCTGCTGAATCCCCCTGCCGGCTGCCCCTTCGCGCCCCGCTGCAAGAGCTGCATGAAGATCTGCCTGCGGGAGATGCCTCCCAAAACGGAGCTCAGCGTGACCCATTACAGCCATTGCTGGCTGCGCCAGCTGGAGGAATTCAACAAGGGAGGAGAGCAGGCATGAGCGAGAAGCGTGAAAGACTGCTGGAGATTCAGCATCTGCAGCAATATTTCCCCGGCGGCGGCTTCGGAAAGAACAAAAAGTATGTGCAGGCCGTGGACGACGTCTCCTTCTATATCTACAAGGGCGAGACGCTGGGTCTTGTGGGCGAGTCCGGCTGCGGCAAAACCACCGTGGGCCGCACGCTCCTGCGGCTCTATGAGCCCCCCGACGGCCGCATCATCTACGACGGCAAGGTGCTCTTTGACAGCGGCAAAACGCCCCTGATGGATGAAAACGGCGAGCCCGTTACGGATGAAAACGGCCAGCCGAAGCTGGGCGAGAAAACGGCCGTGGATATGCTGCCCTACCGCCGGCGTATGCAGAT
>JAGHSH010000227.1 GCA_018065965.1 Candidatus Apopatocola equi | reverse complement strand
TCCCTTGTCAGCGGAGAGACACCACGGATGTCCAGGCGGTCATGGAGCAGCTCCACACGGTCATCAAACAGCACGGTGGTGACCAGTGCCTCTCCGGTTTCCTTCCGCTGCCTGGCAAGGGTGCTGTTGAAGCCGCCGATGGTATCGTCCGTCAGGTTCAGCATGGAACCGCTTCGATCCAGAATAAAGACCAGCTCAGTCAGATCGTTTCTCATCATCAGTATCCTCCTGTTGTTTTGTGATGACAGAAGAATACCATCCTTCAGCGGCCTAAAGGTCTTTTCTGAAGCGACAAATCAGCACGAACGAAGGCGTTCCAGAATGGTTTCATCGGCAGGACAGAAATCGTAAAGGCCGATCTCTTCCGGACGGATATAGCGCAGATCCACATGCTCAAGAAGCTGGGGCGTACCGCTTTTGATCACGGCCTCAAAGACTGTCAGGTGGATGAGAAGGTCGGGATAGTCATGCATCACATCCATAAACACATTGCCGACTTCAATCTCGACGGCCAGCTCCTCCCGGCATTCCCGCTGCAGAGCCTCCGGCAGCGTCTCGCCGGGCTCCTGCTTTCCGCCTACAAACTCCCAGAGCAGCCCCCGGGCCTTGTGGGGCGGCCGCTGGCAGATCAGAAACCGGTCGCCCTCCCGGATCAGTGCGGCTGCGACCTCGGTCACCTTTTTCTCTGCGTTCATTTTCCCTTCTCCTCTATGTAGAGAATATTGCTGAAAAGATAGCTGCTGTGCTGACGCACATATTCCTCGAAATCCCGGATGCGGAGCCGATACTCACGCCCCCAGCTGGAGATACGCAGCCATTCCTCATCCCGCCCGGTCACGCTCATAAAGTGAGCGTGGACCCCGGCGGAAGGAAAGAGAGTGCCGGCGGCATTCTCCCGATAGAGATTGACCCGCTCCTTCCCGCTGAGCAGACGGGGGAAGTTGGGACCCACGGAGAAAATGACCGGAAGATCCCGTGCCAGCATATCATCCAGCCCCGACCAAAGCCCCTTGCGCGTCATGCGCCATACCGCCCGATAGGGCAGCCTCTCCCGTAAGAACAGAAGGTTCACCCCGGCTGCGAGTACAAGACCGTTTATGCCGGTGGGATAGACCAGGGGCAGATAGTGCCGGGAGAGATACTGCAGCAGCTCGGCATAGCGCTCCCGGCCCACGGGGGCGGAGCCGAAACGGGGCAGGAAGCTGACATAACGGGGCGTTTCGCGCTGCTGAAGATAGAGCAGAAAATCCAGAACCGCAACAACTCCGCAGCCGCAGCGGCGCATGGTCTCTGTCCGGCCAAAGCTCTGAGAGCCGCCGTAGCTGAGAATTTCTCCGTCTCTGACGGATACAAAGGAATGAAGAAGCTCCATTTTTATGCCCCCAGAAGATGCTGGTCAAAATCAAAGAGAGCCTCGTTGATCGTCATAATATCATAGACTTCTCTCTGAATGAAGTAACGCACGATAATATCCTGCTTGCTGCTGTTGCTCAGGGCATATCCTGCCCGTTCCAGCAATTTGCTCGTTTCCGGCACGCTCAGCCGGAGACCGACGGCCAGTGCCAGAGCTGTAGCCTTGGAGGGCTGATAGTCCCGGTGGGAGCGCAGCCGGGAAAAGAGCTTCCTGTCCAGATTGGCGGCCTTGTAGACGGCTACCTCGTCCAGTCCCCTCTCCCGGATCAGGCGCAGCACCATCTGGGAGAAGCTCTCCTCCTGCTTTTCCAGAAGCGAGAGAAGACCACTGCCCGCTCTGCCCGGCTCTCTCCTTGCATCCATCGGAGCAGAACAACAGGGAGCCGCTTCAGCCTCCATCAGAGCACGCTCCCGCTGACGGGCTCTGGGACGAGCGTGCGAGCGTACATAATTGTCATCTATGAAACTTTGAATATCGGAAAAACGCTGTTTTCCAATTAAAACGCTCTTTTCGCTGTATATGACCAGATAGAGCTCCATGTCGGAATGCTCCAGATGCTCCCGCATGGTCTCTACGGCTATATCCAGCGCTTCTTCCATGGGATAGCCGTAAATGCC
>JAGHSH010000275.1 GCA_018065965.1 Candidatus Apopatocola equi | reverse complement strand
ACCAGCGCACGCCGTTATACTTCAGCTCGAAGAGGCCGCAGTACTGGTTCCGCCAGCTCAGCGGCACGGTGAAGCTCTTGATAAAGCGGAGCTTCTGCGCAAATTCCTCCGGCAGAGACGCCAGCCGGGGCAGTACCACCCGCACCTCGTTCTCCCCGTCGCAGAGGGCCGGGGGCAGAGAGCCTGCCACGTCCCCCAGACCGCCGGTCTTGATGAAGGGCACTGCCTCGAAGGCCGCAGAGAGGATCTTTCGTTTTTTCATATGCTTTTTCCTTTGACGATCAGGCAGGGATGCTCTGCGGTGCCCCGCAGCGTCACACCGCCGCCCACGGTGACATGCTTGTCGGCGATCACGTTCTCCAGCACCGCCCCGGCGCGGATCACGGTCTTTTCCATGAGGATGCAGCCCCGCACGCTGGCGCCCTCCTCCACCACCACGCCCCGGAAAAGCACGGAGTTCTCCACGCTGCCGCCGATGTGGCCACCGGAGGACACAACGCTGTTTTTCACCTCTGCGCTCTCGGAGAAGGCCGTGGGCGGTTCATCGTGGATGCGGGTATAGATCTGCCGCTCCCCGGCAAAGAGCTCCTGCCGCACCTCCCGGCGCAGCAGACTCTCCGAGGCCGCAAGATAGTCGGCGATGCCGTCGGTATAGCCCACGAAGCCCGTGAAGGGATAGCTGTCCACGCGCACCTGCGAGAGCAGGGCGGGCAGCAGCTCCAGGAAGTCCCGGTGGGACATATTCCGGTAGTTGTCAAGGAAGCGGAGCAGGAAGCTCTTGGTCACCACGAAGCAGTTGAGGAAGAGCTTCTCTCCGCTCTCCTGCCGGGAGAGCGCCGTGACCCGCCCGCTCTCATCGGCGGTGAGGTAATTGCCGCTGCGCCGCTCCTCCGGGGAAAGGGGCTTATAGAGCAGCGTGATGTCCGCTCCGCTGTTTTCATGCTGAGTCAGCATGGGGCGGTAGTCGGCGTTATAGATGAAGCCGCAGTCGCTGCAGAGCACATAGTCCCCGTCGCCCTGCTCCAGAAACTGCCGGTTGCGGATCACATCATGAAGCAGAAAGCGGCTGTTCTCGTCCCGAAAGCCGTAGATGGTGCCGGGCAGCACGAAGAGGCCGCCGGACTTCTTGTCCAGACTCCAGGCCTTGCCCGCGCCCATATGGTCGAGGATGGAGCGGTAATAATAGGGGGTGATCACGCCCACGGTGCGGATGCCGCAGTTGACGAGGTTGCTCAGAGCGAAGTCCATGAGCCGGTAGCGGCCGCCGAAGGGCATGGCCGCCGCGGGACGGTTCTCGCAGAGCTGCTCATAGCCGCCGCGGACGCTGTAGTTGGTGGAGATCAGACCGATCGTTCTCATCATGATACGCTCACTCCTTTACATGCATGGTGCCGCTCTCGCCCACCACACAGATCTCGTCCCCGCTGCCCACGCTCTCGCCGGGGGCAACGGCCGCGTTTTCATTGAGGATGGTACGCCTGAGCGTGGCATTCTCTCCCACGGAGGAGTTGGGCAGCAGCACGCTGTCCTCCACCACCGCCCCTCTGCCCACATACACGCCCGGGGAGAGCACGCTGCGGCGAACGGTGCCGTAGATCTCGCAGCCGTTGCAGCAGAGGCTGTCCTTCACGCTGCCCGCAGCGTCCACATAGCCGGGAGCGTGCTCGTTGAGATTGGAGAAGATGCGCATACGCCGCTCGAAGATCTTGAAGGCGGGATTCGCCTCCAGAAGCTCCATCTGCGTGGCGTAATAGCTGGGGATGGTGCCCACGTCCTTCCAGTAATCGTTGAAAACATAGGCAAAGAGCCGCTTTCCCTCCGCCAGCAGGGCGGGGATGATGTTCTTGCCGAAATCGTGCTCGCTTTCGGCCAGCTCCTGATCCCGCAGCAGAGCGGCGCGGAGGGTCTGCCAGCGGAAGATATAGATGCCCATGCTGGCCAGATCGCTCTCCGGCTCCTTGGGCTTCTCCGTGAAGCGGGTGATGCGCAGCTCCTCGTCCGTGCTCATGATGCCGAAGCGGCTGGCCTCGCTCATGGGCACAGTCTTTACCGCCACGGTGAGATCGGCGTTCATGAGCTTGTGGTAATCCAGCATCAGGTTATAGTCCATCTGATACAGGTGATCGCCGGAGAGCACCAGCACATACTCCGGGTCATAGCCGTCGATGAAGTCGATGTTGTGGTAGATGGCGTCGGCGGTGCCCTGATACCAGTCGCCGCCGCTTTCGGTGGCATAGGGCGGGAGAATATGTACGCCGCCCCACTCCTCATCCAGACCCCAGGCAGAGCCGGTGCCCAGATACTTGTTGAGGAGGAAGGGCTTGTACTGGATCAGCACACCCACGGTATCGATGCCGGAATTAACACAGTTGGAGAGGGAGAAATCGATCATCCGATACTTTCCGCCGAAGGACACCGCCGGCTTGGCAATCTTCTCCGTCAGTACACCCAGGCGGCTGCCCTGTCCCCCTGCCAGCAGCATCGCCACAGTTTCTTTTCTGCGCATGAGCCTACCTCCGTTTCTTTCTCAGACCTGCCAGATCTCTCTGCAGTATTCCCCGACCGTCCGGTCGGAGGAAAACACGCCCGAGCGGGCGATATTCACAAGACACTTGCGGGCATACCCCATGCTGCCCACCTCTCCGGCCAGCCTCCGCCACGCCTCCATATAGGGGGCGAAGTCCCGGAGCACAAAGTATTCGTCGTTCTGGCTCAGCAGCGCCGAACGGATCAGCCAGAACTGAGCGCCGAGGGAGCCGTCGGTGAGCTGCTCCACGAACCTGCCCAGCCGGGGATCTGCGGCGATCTCCGCAGCAGCGTCATACCCGCCCTCGCTGCGGAGCGTTTCGCATTCGTCCGCTCTCAGGCCGAAAATGGAGATGTTCTCCTCTCCCACCTGCTCGCGGATCTCCACATTGGCGCCGTCCAGCGTGCCGAGGGTGACCGCGCCGTTGAACATGAACTTCATGCAGCCCGTGCCGCTGGCCTCCTTGCCGGCGGTGGAGATCTGCTCGGAGATGTCCGCAGCGGGGTAGATCCGCTGAGCCATGGACACGCCGAAGTTCTCCAGGAACACCACCCGCAGCCGTCCGCCGATGTCCCTGTCGCCGTTCACCCTGTCGGCAATGGCGCAGATCAGGCGGATGACCTCCTTGGCAAAGCTGTAGCTGTGGGCGGCCTTGCCCGCAAAGATGAAGGTGCAGGGTGGGATGTCCGCCTGGGGATTTTCCTTCAGCTCGTTATAAAGACTCAGCACCTTGAAGGCCGAGAGCAGCTGCCGCTTATAACCGTGGATGCGCTTGACGTGGACGTCGAACACGCTCTCGCTGTCGCATTCAATGCCGAAGTCCCGGCGGATGTATGCGCAGAGCCGCTGCTTGTTGAGCGCTCTGGTGTGCATCAGCTCCCGCAGGGCGTTCTCATCTTCGGTAAAGGTCAGGAGCTTTTCCAGCTCCCGGGCGTCGGTCAGCCAGCCCTCGCCGATCCGCTCGCTGATGAAGCGGGACAGCTCCCGGTTGCTCTCCCGGAGGAAGCGGCGGTGGCTGACGCCGTTGGTCTTATTATTGAACTTCTCCGGCGTCAGGGCGTAAAAGTCCGCGAACACGCTCTGCTTAAGGATCTCTGTGTGCAGCGCCGCCACGCCGTTGACGCTGTGCGCGCCGATAACGGAGAGGTTGGCCATGCGGACGGAGCCGTCCCAGAGGATGGCGGTATTTTTCCACCGCTCGTACCAGTTGGGCAGGGAGCGGTCGAAGCCCTCCCGGTAGCGGCGGTCGATCTCCTCGATAATGAGATAGACCCGGGGGAGCAGCTGCTGCATGAGCTCGATGCTCCATTTCTCCAGGGCCTCAGGCAGCACCGTGTGGTTGGTGAAGGACACCGTGCGGCAGGTCAGATCCCAGGCCTCGTCCCAGCCCAACCCCTCATCGTCCATGAGCCGACGCATGAGCTCCGGCACGCAGAGGGCCGGGTGCGTATCGTTGGTGTGGATGGCGACCTTTTCGGGCAGCAGGGCCCAGTTGCTGCCGTACTGCTCCCGGAAGCGGCGCAGGACGTGCTCGATGCCGGCGCAGACGAAGAAATATTCCTGCTCCAGCCGGAGCTGCTTGCCGGCGGGGGTATCGTCATCGGGATATAGCAGGCAGGTGATAGCTTGCGCATCGTTGTCGCTTTTCTGAGCCAGAGAATAGTCGCCTCGGTTGAAGGCCGCCAGATCCAGCTCATGGCGCAGGGGCCGGGCATACCAGAGCCGCAGCCGGTTGACGCTGCTGCCGCCGAAGCTCACCAGCGGCAGGTCATAGGGTACTGCCTGCACGCCCCGCCAGCCCTTATGCTCAAAGAAGATGCGGCCGTTTTCCTCCCGCCGCTCCAGATAGCCCCCGAAGGGCACGGTCACGGCCTCGTCCGCACGGCAGTTTTCCCACGGGTAGCCGTTCTCCAGCCAGTCGTCGGGCTCCTCCAGCTGCTCGCCGTTGACGATGCGCTGCTTGAAAAGGCCGAAGCGGTAGCGGATGCCGATGCCCGTGCAGCAGATATTCTCCGTGGCCAGAGAGTCCATGAAGCAGGCAGCCAGACGGCCCAGACCGCCGTTGCCCAGTCCCGGATCCCGCTCGCACTCGCAGAGGGCATCCAGCTCCACACCCAGCTCGGAGAGTCCCTGCTCCACCATCTCCTCAATGCCCAGATTCATCAGGGTATTGCGCAGCAGACGGCCGATGAGAAACTCCATGGAGAAATAGTAGACCCGCTTTTCTCCGCTCTGCCGGTGCCGCTTGCCGGTCTCGGCGCGGATGGACGAGCAGCAGTCCATAATCAGCGCCACCAGCGCCTCATATTTTTCCCGGTCGCTGCACTCCTCCAGCGGAGAGGCGCAGTTGGCCGCAATGCTTGCAAGATATTCCTGTTTGAAGCTGTCTGTGGAAATCATTCTCTACTCCTTGTGGATCAGTCTTTCCGCCTTCTCGGGGCGGTCTGTGTGTTTAAGGATCAGTCCGCCCACGCTGGGCAGCTCCAGCAGCAGGGACTGCTCCATGCCCCGGGCGGGGATTGCCTCGCTGTGCAGGGGCCCGGGATGCACGTTCCCGCTGCCGCCGTAGCGGACATCGTCGCTGTTGAGCAGCTCCTCATAGGCGCCCGGCTCAGGCACTCCCAGACGGTATATGCACCGGTCGGGCGAGAAATGCAGCACGCAGAGCGTCTCCTCCCCGTCCTCTGCGCGGCGGCGGTAGGCCAGCACCGACTCGGCGGCATCATCCGCGTCCAGCCATTGGAAGCCCTCCCAGCCGTGATCCTGCTCCCACAGGGACTTTTCCCGCCGATAGAGCCGGCAGGCGTCCCGGACAAAGCGCTGCAGACCTGCATGGGTATCATAGGAGAGCAGGAACCATTCCAGACTCTCATACTCCCGCCACTCGATGAACTGGCCGAACTCCCCGCCCATGAAGCAGAGCTTTCCGCCCGGGTGGGTCAGCAGATAGAGCCAGAGCAGCCGCAGCCCCGCAAACTGCCGCCACCAGTCCCCCGGCATACGGCCGATGAGACTTTTTTTCCCGTGTACCACCTCATCGTGGCTCAGGGGCAGGATAAAATTCTCGCTGAAGGCATACATCATGGAGAAATTCAGCAGGGAATGGGCATGGGGGCGGTAGGGGAAATCCGTCTCACAGTAGCGGAGCGTATCGTTCATCCAGCCCATGTCCCACTTATAGTGAAAGCCCAGCCCGCCGCTCTCCGGCGGCCAGGTCACCTGCGGCCAGGCGCTGCTCTCCTCGGCGATCATCATCACGCCGGGGAACTCAGCGCTGAGCTTTACATTCAGCGTGCGGAGGAAATCGACCGCAGCTTCATTCTCCTCCCCGCCGTGGCTGTTATGCCGGACGCGGGGATCGTCCTTCTCCAGACCGAAGTTCAGATAAAGCATACTGCTCACGCCGTCCACCCGCAGTCCGTCCGCGTGGTACTCCGTAAGCCAGCAGCGGGCCGAGTCCGTCAGAAATTCGCGGACACAGGCCTTGGAAAAATCAAAGGTATAGGTGCCCCACTGGGGGTGGTCGCCCCCCTCATAGAGGGCGGTTCCGTCAAAGCGGCCCAGTCCCTGCTCGTCCCGGCAGAAATGGCCGGGCACCCAGTCGAGAATCACCCCGATACCCGAGCGGTGCGCCTCGTTGATGAGTGCCTTCAGTCCGTCCGGGTCGCCCATACGGGCGGTGGCGGCAAAAAAGCCCGTGGTCTGGTAGCCCCAGGAGGCGTCCAGCGGGTGCTCCGTCACCGGCAGCAGCTCCAGATGAGTAAAGCCCATGTCCGAAACATAGGGGATCAGCTCCGCCGCCAGCTCCCGCCAGCTGTAAAAGCTGCCGTCCTCATGCATTTTCCACGACGGGGCATGCACCTCATAGATGTTCAGCGGTCTCCCCATCGCGCGCCGGGAGCGCATCCACTCCTCATCGCTCCAGACAAAGCTGCTCTCCCAGATCACGGAGGCCGTGCCGCTTCTCAGCTCGGCGCAGCGGGCATAGGGATCGGCCTTGAGCCGCTCCGTGCCGTCCGCGCCCAGAATGCGGTATTTATAGCGCTGCCGGAGCCGGGCCTCCGGTACCGCAGCGCTCCAGCTGCCGTCCGCCTCCCGGCTCATTGCTGTGCCCTCACCCCAGCGGCAGAAATCTCCGGTCACGGACACACGCCGGGCGTTGGGCGCATAGACCCGGAAGCGCACGCCCTCCGGCATGACAAAGGAACCGTATTTCATGGACGCAGCCTCCTTTCCGGATCAGGCAATAAATAATTATTTAGTATACCACGCAGACAAAGAGAGGAAAAGAGGGAATTTTCACAGATTCCGCCGCCGCGCAGGGGCGGAAGGGAAAAAAGCGAAGGAAAAAATGCATTCCCTCTTGACAGACGTGCTATAATAAAAGAAAAAACGCGCATTGGCGCAAGGAAGATTTATTTGATACAGGAGACGATAAAATGACAAAGATCGACATTTTTTCCGGCTTTCTGGGTGCGGGCAAAACGACCCTCATCAAGAAGCTCATTTCCGAGGCTTATGCCGGAGAAAAGCTGGTGCTGGTGGAGAACGAATTCGGCGAGATCGGCATTGACGGCGGCTTCATGCAGGACGCCGGCATCAACGTGACCGAGATGAATTCCGGCTGCATCTGCTGCTCTCTCACCGGCGATTTCCGCGCCGCCCTCACCGAGGTGCGCAGACAGTATGCCCCCGACCGCATCATCATCGAGCCCTCCGGCGTGGGCAAGCTCAGCGATGTGGTGGCCGCGGTGGAGAGCTGCGAGGACAGCGAGCTCGTGATCAACGCCCTTGTGACCGTGGTGGACGCGGCCAAGGCCAAAATGTATATGAAGAACTTCGGCGAGTTCTATAACAACCAGATCGCCTCCGCCGGCTGCATCGTGCTGAGCCGCACCCAGAATCTCAGCGAGGAGAAGCTGGAGAAGGCTCTTTCGCTCATCCGGGAGCAGAACAGCGGCGCCGTGGTCATCACCACGCCCTGGGATTCCCTCTCCGGCAGGCAGATCCTGGAGGCCATGGAGCAGAAGGACACCCTCTCCGCTGCGCTGGAGGCCATGGAGCTTGACCACGAGGAAGAGGAGTGCGACGATCCCGACTGCGACTGCCACCATCACCATGACGATGACGACGGCGAGGAGGAGCACCATCACCACCATCACCACGGCGAGCACGGGGAGTGCGATGACCCCGACTGCGACTGCCATCACCACCATGACGATGACGATGACGGCGATGACGGGCATGAGCACCACCATCATCACCATCATCACCACGGCCACGATGCGGACGAGGTGTTTGTGAGCTGGGGCATGGAGACTGCCCGCAAGTTCACCGCCGCCGAGCTGGCGGAAAAGCTCAGCGCCCTCAACGACAGCGAAGTGTACGGCACCGTGCTTCGTGCCAAGGGCATTGTGGACGGCGCAGACGGCAGCTGGCTGCACTTTGACTACACCCCCGGCGAGAGCGACATCCGCACCGGCTCCGCCGCCGTTACCGGCAGACTCTGCGTGATCGGCTCTCAGCTGAAGGAAGAGGCCGTGGCGGCGCTGTTCCGCTGAGGAGGAAGTATGGCTAAGACACAGATACCCGTTTATCTCTTTACCGGCTTTCTGGAGTCCGGCAAGACCACCTTTGCCCAGGAAACTCTGGAGGACGAAAGCTTCAACAACGGCGACCGTATCCTGCTGCTGCTCTGTGAGGAGGGCGAGGAGGAATACGATCCTTCCGCCTTTGCCGCCCCTAACATCTTCATCCAGACCGTGGAGAGCGAGAGCGAGCTCACCGAGGCCAATCTGGCCGCATGGCTGAAGAAGTACCGCTGCAAATACGTTATGGTAGAGTACAACGGCATGTGGGGGCTTGACAGTCTCTATAACAATATGCCCGAGGGCTGGGCCGTGGCACAGGAGTTTTTCTTCATCGATTCCACCACCTTTGAGACCTACAACGCCAATATGCGTCAGCTCATGGTGGACAAGCTCAAGAGCTGCGAGCTGGTGGTTTTCAACCGCTTCCCCGCCGAGGACAACGAGGAGCTGAAGATGACCGCCCACAAGGTGGTGCGCGCCATCAACCGCCGCTGCGACATTGCCTTTGAAACCCCCGACCACAAGATCAGCTATGACGACATCGAGCTGCCCCCGCCCTATGACCTGAACGCACCCGTCGTGCAGATCGGCGATGAGGACTATGCCATCTTCTATCAGGAGCTGCAGGAAAAGCTCCCGAACTATGACGGCAAGGTGGTCAAGCTCCGGGCACAGATCATCACAAAGACCCGTCAGAAGCTGAAGAAGGGCTATTTCTTCCTGGGCCGCCAGATCATGACCTGCTGTGCCAACGATGTGCAGTATGTGCCTCTGGCCGCCGAGTGGAGCAGTCCCGAGAGCCTGACGAACATGGGCTGGTACATGATCACCGCCCGCATCGACGTGCGGGAGCTGGAGGGCGTGTACAACGGCCCCGGCCCCGTGCTCCATGTGACCGACATTGCCATGACCGATCCCCCTGCGGAAGAGGTCGCAACATACTACTGAACCGATCCGTCCCTCTGCCGGAGAGGCAGAGCAAAACAGATTATCTTACGGTGGAAACAGCCATGAATCTGATCGACCGCTTCCTGCTCTACGTATCCTTTGACACCACCTCCTCCGAGGAATCGGAGACGCTCCCCTCCACCGGGAAGCAGAAGCTCCTGGGGCAGGCGCTCTATGAAGAGCTGAAGGCCATGGGGCTGAGCGATGTGCGCTTCTCCGAGTGCGGCTATGTCTACGCCACCCTCCCCGCCAACACCGACAAGCAGGTACCCACGCTGGGTCTCATCGCCCACATGGACACCTCCCCCGCCGCCGAGGGCGCGAATATCAGGCCCCGGATCGTGGAATACAGCGGCGGCAGCGTGCTGCTCAACGAGGAGCGGGGCATTTACCTCACCGATTCCGAGTTCCCCGAGCTGAAGCAGCACGTCGGCAAGCACCTGATCGTTACCGACGGCACCACCCTGCTGGGCGCCGATGATAAGGCCGGCATCGCGGAGATCATCACCGCCGTGGAGGAGCTGATGGCCTCCGGCGCGGAGCACGGCACGGTCAGGCTGGGCTTCACCCCCGATGAGGAGGTAGGCCGCGGGCCGGAGGGCTTCGACATGGACTTCTTCCACGCCGATTACGGCTACACCCTCGACGGCGATGTGCTGGGCGGCATCGAATACGAGAACTTCAACGCCGCTGCAGGCACCGTGACCGTTCACGGTCTCAGCGTCCATCCCGGCAGCGCCAAGGACAAGATGAAGAACGCCGCACTCATCGCCATGGAGTTCAACGCTCTGCTGCCCGCCGATGAGATCCCCGCCAAAACCGAGGGCTACGAGGGCTTCTTCCACCTGACGGATATGACGGGCGAGTGCGAAAACGCCACGCTTCACTATATCATCCGCGACCACGATGCGGAAAAGTTCGCACACCGGAAGGTGCAGTTCATCACCGCCGCCGATGTGCTCAACCGCAAGTACGGACTGGGCACCGTGGAGGTGCGTGTGAAGGACAGCTACCGGAATATGCGCGAGATGATCGAGCCTCACATGTATGTCATCGAGCGTGCCGAGGCCGCCATGCGCGCCCACGGCGTGGAGCCCTTCTCCAAGCCCATCCGGGGCGGCACCGATGGCGCGACCTTCTCCTTCCGGGGTCTGCCCTGCCCCAATCTTTCCACCGGCGGCGGCAACTATCACGGCCGCTTCGAGTATGCCGTGGTGGAGGATATGCAGACCATGGTGGAGGTCTGCAAGACTCTCATTACCGACCTTGTTCGGGACTGAAGCATTCTGAAGCAAAAAGGTTCTCTGCAAAAACTGCAGAGAACCTTTTTTACTTGATTCGGTTTTCCCCACGGCGTGGGGAACGAACTACATCATTGTGCCATTAGCCGAAGGGACAAACGGAGATCAGACGGGAAATGTTGCAAGACTGGCGATGGCAATCCCGGAACTGCAGTCAATGAAAACCGTTGCGAGTATTTCCGGAAGTGAACTCGACGCATTCAGCAACATGAAAGGGTCGGATTTGGTCAGAGCTTTGTTTGATAAGCTCGGGGGATCAGTATATCGTGACGGATTCGGAGAAGTGCTTTTGGATAAATATGGGGCAAAGGGAACTTCGACAGGCGGACATAGCCCTAATAAATTCAAGTATCTTTCAATGCTTGCACTTCCGGAAATCATACGAAACGGGAAGATGGTATTCACTGAGGACACACGACACCCGGGTAAACTTGGGTATATGTTTGCAGCACCAGTGCCGATTATGGGAAAAACTACATATGTCGGAGCTGTCGTTCACAAATTTGAGGGGGACGGGGTAATTAAATATTACCTTACCGACATGCTGGACGAAAACGGACAGATATTTACGGTATATGAAAAGAATACCAGCGACTCTGAAAACCGCATCCCACGCAATAGCGAGGTAATCGGAGCGAGTGTGGTATCCTCTGATGACAGAATACCACAGACACAGTCAACTGTCAAGATTCAGAATGAGTCGTCAATCGGCGTGGACACCGATACCGAGACCCCGGCGGGAACGGAAACAAGGAGAACACAGGAGCAGGGCCGAACTTCGCAGGAGCCGCTGCAGGACACCGACAACCCGATCTACCGCTCCGGCGTGGAAGAGGCCGCTTACGGCGAAGCCGACACTGACCCAATTGACGAGTCATGGAAGAGTAAGTCTTCGGGAATACATAGAAGGCCTGCCTGAAAATGCGGTGATAATAACAAAAAAAACACTTCCGACAATACGATGTCTGGCAGAGGGATATTAAGGTCTCCCAAGCTACTGTCGAATGCCGAAAGCGTTATAGAGATAATAGCACAAGCAACCAAGGATGTCAAGTCCTCAAAATCCCAGCTCGGTCTGGACGATGACACAGACAACGCCATCTACCGCTCCAGCGTGGAAGAGGCAGACTACGGCGAAGCCGACACTGAAGCGTCAGCATCAACCGACTGCCGAAGGCCGAGGCGCAGACCGTGGCCGAGGAGCAGAATTACCCGGTGCTGATGAGAGAGGACGGAACGACCGAGAGAGCAATCCCGGGCTGGACGTGGGTTCAGCCCCCCCTCATTCTCTTTCTCGGCAGAAAGAGAATGAGCGCCGCCGGGCGGTGGAGAAGAGAACAGAGGCTTCGGCGGCGAAATGCCGCCGTCAGAAAATCTGAGTTTCTGCGTTTTAGACCGCTGCGTGTCTATGCGCTCCGGGAACCCTACCGCTGCCGCTGGTAAGAGGTCGTCTTACTGAGTGCACCGAGGATGCGGATTGCCGCGTCGCTTTGCTCCTCGCAATGACAGAGGAGTCTATGGGGACAGACGCACGAAAAAAGGTTCGCTGCATGATCTGCAGCGAACCTTTTATGTACCGGAATCGGGGAGCTACCGATGAATATACATCCGGCTCAAAGCGGGCTCACCGTCTCCCTGCACCATGCACAAAAATTCCCAGCCGTAGCGCTCATAAAAGCCCGTATGGTCGGTGAGCAGATAAAGCGGCGAAATTCCCTTTCGTCTGCAATCCTCGACCGCCATGCAAAGCAAGCGTCCGGCAATGCCTCTGCCGCGATGATCCTCTTCCGTGTACACGGCGCAGACGTTGGGCGCAAGGTCCCGGCGATCGTGAAAATCGTTTTCGTTCACGCCGAGCCCCGCTACGATCCGGTCGCCGTCCAAACACAGATACCAATCGTAATTCGTCTCACCGCGCAGACACGCGTCCATGCACGCAAGATA
>JAGHSH010000169.1 GCA_018065965.1 Candidatus Apopatocola equi | reverse complement strand
GGTGAGATCGGCTTCCTCCGGGATCCCTGGACCATGCACATGGGCCGCGGCGGTCACGAGCCCTTTGTGGACGATCTGGGCGTTGAGTGGCTCTTTGAGCCCACGGCCGGCGGCTCCATCGTTCACCCCGAGCGCCCCCAGCTGCTGGAGGATGTGAACGATTGGAAGGAAAAGGTACACCTGCCCGATCCCAGCAAGTGGAACTGGGAGGAAATGGCGGCCCAGAATAAGATCGACACCCGCTATTCCCAGCAGACCTCCTATACCAACGGCTTCGGCTTCGAGCGCCTGATCTCCATGATGGGCTTCGTTCCCGCCGCCATGGCGCTGCTGGACGAGGAGCAGACCGACGCCATCAAGGAAATGAACCAGGCCTTCGCCGACTTTGCCTGCCAGGTCATCGATCTGCAGTGCCAGTATTACCCCGCCATGGACATCATCAATTTCCATGATGACTGGGGCTCCCAGCAGTCCACCTTCTTCTCCGAGCAGATCGCCCGGGAGATCTACCTGCCCTACATGAAGCAGATCTGCGACTGCATCCATGCCCACGGCCGCATCGCCTCCCTGCACTCCTGCGGTCACAATGACCAGCGCGTGGAGGTGTTCATCGAGGCCGGCTTCGATGAGTGGGGTCCCCAGACCATGAACGACATCCAGTGGCTCTACGACAACTACGGCGACAAGATCGTCTTTGCCGTGTGGCCCGACCGGGATGACATTGCTTCTCTCTCCGACGAGGAGCAGCGCGCTGAGGCCCGCAGGTTCGTGGATCGCTTCTCTGCCCCCGGCAAGCCCGTCACCCAGAGCATTCAGGTGTCCCGCACCACCGGCAAGGCCTTCCAGGACGAGGTCTACCGCTACTCCCGCCAGCTCTTCGCCGAGCGCGGCTGAGCATTTCTGCAATAATCTCCGGTACGCTGCAAAACCTTGTTTTGCAGCGTACTTTTTTATTTTTTGATCAGCATCCCCGCGGCACGCTGCCGCGTCTGACCGTCAGCCCCCGCGGTGTGGGGGGGAGGAAGTGACGCAGCGACGCCTTTGCGCATAGGATGCCCCACAGCGAAGGAAAGGAGGGAGCGTAAGTGAGATGATACTGGAGCTTGCGCACCTCTCGCTGGTCTATCAGACCGTCGAGGGGGAAACAGAGGCATTGCACGATGTGAGCTTTGCCGTGGAGGAGGGGGAGTTCGTCTCTCTGCTGGGGCCGTCGGGCTGTGGAAAGAGCAGCCTGCTCAAGCTCATGGCCGGGCTGGAAAAGCCCACGGAGGGTCAGCTTTTTCTGGATGGCGAGCCGGTACGCAGCGGCAGCGGCCGCATCGGGTATATGCCCCAGCGGGACGCTCTCTTCCCGTGGCGGAGCGTGTGGGGGAATGTGAAGCTGTCCGCAGAGCTGCGGGGCATGCGGGACAGGGAGAGCGAGCAGCGGCTGCACGCTCTGCTCAGCCAGTACGGACTGGGCGAGTTTGAGGGGCAGTCGCCTCAGTCTCTCTCCGGCGGTATGCGCCAGCGGGCGGCGCTGATCCGGACGCTGGCCATGACGCCCCGGGTGCTGCTGCTGGATGAGCCCTTTTCCGCTCTGGACGCCCAGACGCGGCTCAGCGTGGGGGAGGACATTCAGCGCATCATCCGTGCCCAGGGGCTGACGGCGGTGCTGGTGACCCACGATATCGGCGAGGCCGCCGCCCTCAGCGACCGGATCATCGTGCTGACGGAGCGGCCGGGACGGGTGCTGAACATCCACAGCGTCGGGGAGCTCTCCTCTCTGCCGCCCCATGAGCGCCGCAGCACGAGAGCCTATGCCGAGCTTTTTGAGCGCATACGAAAGGAGTTGAATGTCCGTGTCTGAAGCATCCGAACGCCGTCAGCTCTGGCTCCGGGCCGGAAAGCGCCGCCGCCGGCGCATACGGCTCTGCCGCCTCCTGCTCATACTCGGCTTTTTCCTTTTCTGGGAGCTGGGGACAGCCCGGGGGCTGATCGACGCTTTTATCGTCAGCTCACCCTCCCGGATGCTCGAAACGCTCCTTTCCCTGTGCCGCAGCGGGGAGCTGTGGCGGCATCTGTGGGTATCGGTGGCCGAGACTGCCGCAGGCTTTCTTCTCGGCACAGCGCTGGGCACGCTCATCGCCGTGGCGCTCTGGTGGAGCGATTTTCTGCGTTCGGTGCTGGAGCCGGTGCTGATCGTGCTCAACGCGCTGCCCAAGACGGCTCTGGGGCCCGTTTTCATCGTATGGATGGGAGCCGGTATGGGCAGCATCATCGCCATGACGCTGGCGATCTCCCTGATCGTCACAGTGCTTGATGTGCTGGGCGGCTTTCTCTCCACTGACAGTGAGCAGCTGCAGCTGCTGCAGACCATGGGCGCCAGCCGCCTCCAGCAGCTCACCAAGCTGGTGATCCCTGCCAACCTTGACACGCTGATGAACGCCCTGAAGGTCAATGTGGGGCTGAGCTGGGTCGGCGCGATCATGGGGGAATTTCTGGTGAGCCGGGCGGGTCTGGGCTATCTGATCGTCTACGGCTCGCAGGTGTTCCGCATGGATCTGGTGATGACCACGGTGCTGCTGCTGGGCGTCTCGGCAGCGCTGATGTACCGTCTTGTGCTCTTTTTTGAGAGCCGACTGAAAAAACACTTTGGGGTGATGGGATGAAGAAAATCGGAATCTGTTTGCTGATCCTCTGCCTTGCGGCGGGTCTGACCGCCTGCGCCGGAGCGGAGGAGACCACCGTCCGGGTCAACGAGGTAACGCACTCGGTGTTCTATGCGCCGCTCTATGCAGGCATGGAGCTGGGCTTTTTTGCCGAGGAGGGCCTTGCTCTGGAGCTGCCCAACGGCGGCGGCGCTGACAAGGTCATGACGGCGCTGCTCACCGACGCCGCCGACATCGGTCTTGCGGGGCCGGAGAGCTGCATCTATGTCTGGCAGGAGGGGCGGGAGGACTATGC
>JAGHSH010000210.1 GCA_018065965.1 Candidatus Apopatocola equi | reverse complement strand
ACCTATACCTGCACCGCCTGCGGCTACAGCTACACCGATGACTTTACCGCCCCCGGCCATGCCGAGGGTGAATGGAAGGTCGTAAAGGAAGCCACCCAGACCGAGCCCGGCGAAAAGCAGTATATCTGCACGCGCTGCAGCGCTGTGCTGGAGAGCGCCGAGATCCCGCCCCACGTGGCCGGAGAGTGGGAAGCGGACGTTGCCTCCGACTACCAGACCCCCGGTAGGGAGGTGCGCCGCTGCACCGACTGCGGCGAGGTACTGGAGGAGCGGGAGCTGCCGCCTCTGGTACGCACGGAGCGCATTGAGCTCAGCGAGCGGGAGGTCAAGCTCCGCTATAAGGGCACGTTGTCTCTCAGCGCGGAGGTAAGCCCCTCCAACGCCGACGATCAGAGCGTCAGCTGGTCCAGCAGCAACACCGATGTGGCCTCCGTGGGCAGCAGCGGTCTGGTGCTGGCCCGCTCCGTGGGCGACACGGTGATCACCTGCACCGCCAACGACGGCGGCGCAGAGGGAAGCTGCACCGTTCACGTGCGCTATACCTTCCCCCAGCAGCTCATCCGCATTTTCCTGCTGGGCTTCCTCTGGTACTGAGTTCATACGAAAAGGGTTCGCTGCAGTTGTTTTACAGCGAACCTTTTTTGTCCGTTTCCCCGCCGGTAAGAAATCGTCTTGCGGAGTACGGCCGGGATTCGGATTGCCGCGTCGCTTCGCTCCCCGCAATGGCAGAGGGAAGGGGCTGAAAGGCAGTCGCGGCAGCGATGTTACAAGGACACCGCATCCCATAAAAGACGGGCTCCCTGCAAAGATCTGATTTGCACGGAGCCCGTTTTCCTTTTCTCAGCGAATAAAGTTGGTGTGCGCAGGCTTCTCCCGCTCAGGGAGAGGCAGCGCAGCCGTATGAATGCTCTTGAGCAGCCACGCCATGTTCTTGCCGAGGGTGCGCATGATCTGCAGTCCCTCCTCGTCCTGACGAACCTCCTCGGGGCTGTTGCCGTGAACCTGATTCCAGTACTGACTGGACACCACCGGCATCTGGGAAATGGTGAAATACTTATTGAGTCTGTCGAACGCCGCAGTCGCACCGCCCCGGCGGCAGGATACCACCGCTGCAGCAGGCTTGCCGCGCAGCTTCGCGGAGGAGCTGTAAAAGAGTCTGTCCATAAAGGAGCAGATCTGGCCGCTGGCGGAGCCGTAATAGACGGGAGAGCCGAAAATGAAGCCGTCGAATTCATCCAGCCGGGCGCTGAGCTCCGCCACGCCGTCCTCCAGCACGCAGTGTCCCTTTTCGTAGCAGCGGCGGCAGGCAAGGCAGCCGGAAACGGGCTTGGTGCCGATCCAGAGGATCTCGCTCTCCACGCCCTCCTTCTCCAGCGCCCCGGCAACCTCCTGCAGAGCGGTGTAGACGCAGCCCTCTTTGTGGGGACTTCCGTTGAACAAAAGAACCTTCATATTTTCTCCTCCCCAAATTCAAAATAATTATGTCAACTAATTTACGTTAACTGTATTATGAAAACTAAAATATGTCAACCTGCTGCCGTGGCGAGAATAAGCTCTTCCCCGGTTTCCCGCTGGGTCAGGACGGCTCTGCCCTCGCTGTATTCGCTCAGGACATACTCGCCTGCGCCCATAGCCGTGCCGGGCTCATAGGGCAGGGCGGACACATTGCCCTTGGGGAAGCCGTAGCTGCCCGCCGCGTAGTCATAGAGATCCTCCACGCCGTAGAAGTGCAGGGGCACAAGGGGCAGTTCGGTAACGGCCTTCAGCGCCTCCACAGACATGGCGTTGAAGGTGATCGTCGCCATGCGGTCGCCCACGCGGACGATGCCGGGAATGCGATCCACGGTGCCCACGCCGTCCTCCTTAGCCCAGAGCCGTGCCGTTCTGCGTCTGGCCATTTCCAGAATATCGCCGCGGCCGATGCCCTCGATAGCCCAGTAGGTTTCGGCGCTGCCGCCGTAGCTCTCCACCATCTCGTTATAGAAATCGTCCACCGTGGGGAAGGTGTTGACCATGTCCCAGCTGCTGCCGGTCTTTTTAGCCAGCAGCGTACCGTTGTCCAGCAGACTGCCGAAGGACAGCTCCACCATGGCATACATGACCTGCAGGCCGCGGTTTTCCCGGAGCTGCTCCGCCGTATAGCCTGTGTGGTATTCCACCGTGGCGGCGAACTTTTCCATGCAGTAGTCCACCAGCCGGTCGGCGTCCTCCCGCCATTCGTCCATCAGCGCCCGGCGGATCTGGGCGGCCTTTTCCTGATCGTAGGCATCCAGCGCTTCCTGCGCCATGCGCTCGTGAACATCGTTATAGGGCTGCGCCACCTGCTTTTCCTTGAGGTTCTTGATCAGATCCTCGTCATAGCGTCCCTCGTTGTAAAGCTCGTCGAAGAGAGCGGAATATTCCTCCCAATGCTTTGCATCCACGCCGTTGTAATACTCCTCCAGTCCCGCCACGCCATAGCCGCGGAGACTGTGGCTGCCCTCATAGCTCTCGTCCAGCAGCACATAGAGCGTGAAGAGCAGATCGTCGATGAGCAGAGGCTCGCCGTCGCTGCTGCGGAGGTTGCCGGGCAGCTCCACGGTGACGGTGTAGCTGCCGTCCTCATTCTCCCCGGCGGTGATCGCTCCGTCATCCAGCTCGGAAAGATGAAGCTGTACGGCGTCCGTGACCGCTCTGTCACCCTTCGTTTCGGCATAGAAGGGGCTGAAGCAGCCGCTGAGGTCAGCGTAGACCTTCAGGTTTTCCTGTACCTCCACGGTCTGCTCCGTCGGGGTAACGGTCTCCACCTCCGTGTTCTGCTCCTCATGGGTGGGCGCCAGCAGAGCCATGACCTCGTCCTTGGTCAGTGCGCAGCCCCCCAGCGACAGCAGCATGGCCGTGATGAGAAGCATAGCGGTGAGTTTCCTGCATGTATTCATAGCTGTGAATCCTCCTTTGAAACGGCGTTATTTTACCACGGCTGCCCCTGCTCTGTCAATGTTTGCGGAAAGGGCTTGCTTTTCACGGAAGGGTATGGTAAAGTAAGATGTTAAATTGGAGGGGCTATATCATGGACTATACGGAAAAGAAGCTCCGCGAGGTCGCGTCCTACAGGGGCGTGATCGTGAATCTCACGCTGGATACGGTCGAGCTGCCCGACGGCACCACCGCCTTCCGGGAGGTTATCCGCCATCCGGGCGGGGTGGCCATTCTCGCCGTGGATGAGGAGGGCTGCGCCTGCGTCGTCCGCCAGTACCGTTATGCCCACGACCGGCATCTCATTGAGATCCCGGCCGGAAAGCTCGAGTATAACGAGGATCCGCTTCTCTGCGCCCAGCGGGAGCTCAGCGAGGAGACCGGCTTCACCGCCGATTCCTGGACCAGTCTCGGCTATCTGCTGGTCAGCCCCGGCGGCTCCACGGAAAAGCTCTATCTCTATCTGGCCCGGGGACTGCACCGGGGCGAGGCGCACACGGACGAGGGCGAGTTCCTGGACGCCGACCGGATGCCATTCCGGGAGCTCTATGAGCGGGTGCTCTCCGGCGAGATCTGCGACGGAAAGACCATGGCCGCCGTACTTAAGGCCGCCTGCAAGACCGATTTGCTGAAAAACTGACTACATATAACGATTTTATCCCGCGGATTGTGTTGCACTTCGCAAATAACTGTGCTATAATCCGGGGTGGAAAATAGATTGCCTCCATATCCGGAGCGCCTCCTGCTCCCCGGATATGCTCCGAAAGGATCTGACAAAATGGAAAAATACCAGATAGTCGGCGGAAACCGTCTCCACGGCGAGGTGGAGATCAGCGGCGCAAAGAACGCGGCCGTTGCCATTATTCCTGCCGCTCTGCTTGTAAACGGCGTCTGCCGCATTGAAAATCTTCCCGAGATCAGCGACACCGACGCACTGCTCCACATTCTCGCCTCTCTGGGTGCAAAGGTGCGGATGCTCGACCGCAGCACCGTGGAGCTGGACTGCCGCCACGTGACCTGGGAGAACGCGGACTATGACCGTATGCGCAAGATCCGCGCCTCCTATTACTTCATCGGCTCCATGCTGGGCCGCTTCGGCAAGGCGCAGACCACCATGCCCGGCGGCTGCAACTTCGGCGTGCGTCCCATCGACCAGCACGTGAAGGGTATGACCGCTCTGGGCGCTCCCGTGGACGTGCGCAATGGCTATATCTTCTCCGAGGCCGAAACCGAGGACGGAAGGCTGCATGGGGCGGAGATCTATCTTGACAAAGTCAGCGTGGGCGCGACCATCAACGTTATCATCGCCGCCTGCATGGCCGAGGGCAAGACCGTGATCGAAAACTGCGCCCGGGAGCCCCACATCGTGGATCTGGCCAACTTCCTCAACTCCATGGGTGCGGATATCCGCGGCGCGGGCACCGACACCGTGAAGATCAACGGCGTGAAGGAGCTTCACGGCGGCACCTATGCCATCATCCCCGATCAGATCGAGGGCGCCACCTACATGATCGCCGCCGCTGCCGTGGGCGGCGAGGTACTGGTCAAGAACGTGATCCCCAAGCATCTGGACTGCATCTCCGCCAAACTGCGGGAAATGAACGTGGTCGTAGAGGAATACTCCGACTCCGTTCTGGTGCGCTCCCGGGGCGAGCTGAAAAAGACCAACGTGAAAACGCAGCCCTATCCCGGCTTCCCCACCGATGCACAGGCGCCCATCTCCGTGGCGCTGACCCAGTGCGCCGGTGTGAGCATCATCACCGAATCCGTTTATGACGGCAACCGCTACAAGCACATGAACGAGCTACGCAAGATGGGCGCACAGATCACCGTGGACGGAAAGACCGCCGTGGTGGAGGGCCCCGTTCAGCTCACCGGTGCTACGGTGCAGGCCTGTGACCTCCGTGCCGGTGCGGCCATGGTCATTGCGGGTCTGTGTGCGCAGGGCACCAC
>JAGHSH010000058.1 GCA_018065965.1 Candidatus Apopatocola equi | reverse complement strand
GCTCTATAAGGATATGGCCATCGTCACCGGCGAAGCCTTTGATGAGCTGATCCGCCTCCATCCGGGAATGGAAACAGCGCTCTGCGCGGAGCGGGAGAGAATCCTGCGGGAGGAGAACTTTGGCGAGCCTGCAGCCTATCCGGAATGGGAAGAATTCTCTGCCGGGTGGCACAGCGGCGATCTTTTTGCTCTGCCGCTGAAGGGCCGTTATCCCGAGCTTTTCGGACTGTACGGGAAGACTCTGCTGATCCTTGCGCGGGAAGCGAGAAGGGGAGAAGGAGGCTACTGGGAGGAGCTGGTGTATCTGAGCATCTGCGATGGCGACGCTCTCCCCGGTTCTCCGGAGGAACTCAAAGCGCTGGGCTTTCTTCCGGCGTATACGGTGTTCAGGGAGTATCAGTATCTTTTTGCGCTGCGCTTCCGCACGGCGGAGGAGCTGCAGGCACTGAAGCTCATCCCGCTGGGCAATTTCACCGGGGAATACCATCCGCTGCTGGAGAGAGGAAAGCAGGGACGGGCGGCGACCGTACTGGTGCCCGGCAGGGCATACAGAAATGAAATGCCGCTGGTCAGAACGGCCTGCTGTGCCTGGCATCACTTCGGAACCATTGCTACAGCCGAGCAGGCAAAGATGGCAAAAAAGGACTGGAATTACGGCGCGAAATGCAGAACGGAGGCCGGTGAGCCTGCTCCCGCCGTGAAGCTGGAGGCCTCGCCTCTCGGCAAGCTGGGCTCCCGCACTTATTTCACTTACCATTCCAATCTGGCAGAAAAGATTCCGCACGGGACTTTTCCGCAGCCGGAAGATTGACATACCGGGAAAAACTTGATATAATCCCGCCGTTGCTTACACTGAGAAAGGAGGCAGCCTATGTACAAGCTGATCAAGCAGGAAGGCCACGCCCGCCGAGGCGAGTATACCACGCCGCACGGAACGGTTCAGACTCCGGTTTTCATGAACGTGGGAACGCAGGCAGCCATCAAGGGCGGTCTGTCAGCCCGTGACCTGAAGGAAATCGGCTGTCAGGTGGAACTTTCCAACACCTATCACCTCCATGTGCGTCCCGGTGATGAGCTGGTGAAGCGCATGGGCGGCCTCCATAAGTTCATGAACTGGGATCGTCCCATCCTTACGGATTCCGGCGGCTTTCAGATTTTTTCTCTGGCCTCTCTCCGCAAGATCACCGAGGAGGGCGTTGCCTTCAACAGCCATGTGGACGGCCGTCACATTTTCATGGGGCCTGAGGAGAGTATGCGCATTCAGGCAAATCTCGGCTCCGACATTGCCATGGCCTTTGACGAGTGCGTCGGCATTCCCGCGCCCTATGACTACGTAAAGCAGTCCGCAGAGCGGACGGTGCGCTGGCTGCAGCGCTGCAAGACCGCCCTTGCGCAGTATACCGCCGAGGACGGCGCGGTGAATCCCGGTCAGGTGCTTTGGGGTATCAACCAGGGTGCGGTCTACCACGATATCCGTGTGGATCACATGAAGAAGATCGCTGAGCTGGAGCTGCCGGGCTATGCCATCGGCGGACTGGCCGTGGGAGAAACCGCCGAAGAAATGTATGAGACGATCGAGAAGGTCGAGGAGTATATGCCCAAGGACAAGCCCCGTTATCTGATGGGCGTGGGCACACCGGGCAACATCGTGGAGGGTGTTTATCGGGGCGTTGATTTCTTCGACTGCGTGATGCCCGCTCGAAACGGCCGCCACGGTCATCTCTTCACCTGGAACGGCGTGATCAATATCAAGAATAAGAAATACGAGTACGACGATTCTCCTATTTCCGAGGACTGTGACTGCCCGGTCTGCAGGAGCTACAGCAGAGCCTACCTGCGCCACCTCTTCAAGTGTGAGGAGATTTTGGCCATGCGGCTTTCCGTTGCGCACAATCTTTTCTTCTACAATGACCTGATGAGCCGCATCCGGAAGGCGCTGGACGAGGGGAAGTACGAAGAATTTCACAGTAAATATGCGAAAATTTTAGATTCTCGGATATAAATGCTTGTTTATGCCGCAAAGTACATATATAATCAGATAGTAAATTTTAATGGGGGTAAAAACCTGATGAAAGCAAAGAAACTCATTCCCGTTCTGACTGTTTCCGCTCTGACGCTGCTCTCCGGCTGCGCCGGCTCCGATGCTCTCGGCGGTGAAAACGCTGCCGGCATCTGGTCCAGCCTTGGCATGGTCGCGATCATGTTCGTTTTCATGTATCTGTTCATGATCCGTCCCGAGAACAAGCGTAAGAAGAAGGCCGAAGAGATGCGCAGCAACATCGAGGTCGGCGACAAGATCACCACCATCGGCGGACTTGTCGGCAGCGTTGTTCACGTCACCAGCGACCGCATCACTTTCGAGACCAGCGAAGACCGTGTCCGTGTGGAAATCGCCAAGTGGGCTGTTTCCTCCAACGATGGCAAGGGCTCCAAGGAAAAGGTCGATGCAGAAGAGGTCCTCAGCGACAACAACAAGGGCTGATTTCCTCTCATAGAAAATACCTCCTCAGGCATAGTATGGAATACCATACGAGCCCGAGGAGGTGTTTTTTTGCTCGAAAACAACAGGAAGAAAAGAAGAAAACCGGAACGGTCATTTGTTTTGCCGCTTGCATTGGGAACGCTCTTACCGCTGCTGCTCTGCGTGCTGCTGGCCCTGCCTGTGTATGCCGGGAAAATCAGCAAAGAACTGGGTTCGACGCTGGCGGGAGGCTGCCTTGCGGTGGGAGCGGGCTTCGACGGTTTCTGCGTGCTGCGGAAGCAGGAGAGGGGAGGAGCAAAGCGCTGGGGCATCCAGTTGGTTCTGCTGCTGACGATCTATAGCCTCCCTGTCCTCTGCAGCGGCGGAGGGGGTGCAGCAGCAGGCGCAGTGACACAATCCGTGCGCATCCTGAGCGGAATGGCGGTCGGCGGCGGTCTGGCACTTGTTAAAAGTAACAAAAAGTACAGAAAGGCAAGCGCGTAAAGAATCTGAAGAAGCAAAAAAAACTATGTGAAAGATAAGCAACATTTTCCAACAAAATGAACTGATATGAAAATCGAAAGTAAAAAAATTGTGCGGGAATTATGTGTACCTGGAAGAATGGGTTCACATAACCGCTTTTACATAAAGAGCGGCATTTTGCACAAAAAACGGAAGAATCGAAAAAAAGAGTTGCAAATTGTAGGATTTTGTAATATATTGTGGGCGCAGGAATTATGTCAATTATGAAACCTCCGCCCGGAAGGGAGAGCGGTGATCGCTCAAGCACGTTTCCGAAAGCGGATACTTCTGCCGATGCTGGCGGGAATGCCGTTGGGTACTGCGGCGGGGCTTTTGTCGCTGCCTCCGGCTGCAGAGGGAGGGGCCGGTCTGCTCAGCAGTATGCTTCTGTGGGGCGCCGTACCGCTGATCGTAGTTCTCGCGGCAGGGAAGCGGTGGAGCTTTGCGGTTCCGGTTCTGAGCCTTTTCAGGGGCTGTGCGCTGAGCTGGGCCCTGACGCTTTTGCTGCGCTCCGGACAGTATATGTCTCTTGCCGCCGTACTGATCGGCTCGGCCTTCATGCTCCCGGCATTTCTGCTCTGTGCTTCACTGGCTGCGTCCGAGCGGCGTAGCAGT
>JAGHSH010000225.1 GCA_018065965.1 Candidatus Apopatocola equi | reverse complement strand
CGCCATCCGCGCCGGTGCCGAGACGCTGCTGGCGCACACCGGCCACAAGGCGGAGGAGATCACCAAGCTGGTCATTGCCGGCGGCTTCGGCTCCTACATGGACGCCGCCTCCGCTCTGCACATCGGTCTGCTGCCCGAGGTTTCTCTGGACAAGATCGCACACGTGGGCAACGCTGCCGGTGCCGGCGCTTCTCTGGCTCTCACGGAGTGGGGCCGCGAGCAGATCGCCGAGCTGAACCGCCGCTGCGTCTACTTCGAGCTCTCCGGCGACAAGCTGTTCCGCGACTTCTACGTGGACTGCATGGCTTTCGACACGGACGACGATGATTGATCTCACCGCTCCCCTGCTGGAGTGGTACGGCAAAAATAAGCGGGCTTTGCCCTGGCGTGAAAGCCGCGATGCCTACCGGGTGTGGGTATCCGAGATCATGCTGCAGCAGACCCGGATCCAGGCGGTCATGGGCTATTACGAAAGGTTCATGACCGCCTTTCCTACTGTGGAGGCGCTTGCCGCCGCCCCGGAGGAGGCCCTGCTGAAGCTCTGGGAGGGTCTTGGTTATTATTCCCGCGCCCGAAATCTTCACAAGTGCGCCAAAGAGGTGGTCAGCCGTTACGGCGGCCGCTTTCCCGCCGATGTGAAGGCGCTCCGCGCTCTGCCGGGCATCGGGGACTATACGGCGGGAGCCATTGCCTCCATCGCCTTTGACCTGCCCGCTGCCGCCGTGGACGGCAATGTGCTCCGCGTCCACGCCCGCCTGACCGCCGACTCCACCCCCGTCAGCGATACCTCCCACCGAAAGGCCGTGGCCCGGGAGCTGGCCGAACTCTATCCGGCCGGGCACTGCGGGGATTTCACCTCCGCGCTCATGGAGCTGGGAGAGACTGTCTGCCTGCCCGGAGCGCCTCGCTGCGCCGCGTGTCCGCTGCAGACCCTCTGCGAGGCCAACGCCCGGGGCGAAACGGAGCTTTATCCGGTCATGGGTGAAAAAAAGCCCCGCCGCATCGAGGCGCGGAACGTACTCCTGCTGCTGCGCGGAAACCGCATTGCCCTCCGGAAACGGCCGGAGAAGGGACTGCTGGCCGGGCTTTGGGAGTTCCCCGACGGAGAGGTACCGGAAAACGCCGAATTCTGCGGGGAGGCCGTGCATATCTTCACCCATGTGGAATGGCACATGAAGGGCTATATACTCCGCGACGCCCCGGAGGGGGATTACCGCTGGTTCACCCGGGAGGAACGGCAGGCGCTCACCCTGCCCACCGCCTTCCGCTTCTATACAGCCATTGCCGACTCTCTCGGCTTTTGAAAAAACTCACACGGCCGCACTGCGTCAGTATGGCGTCAGTGCGGCCGTGCTATCATAGGATAGCTTCTTCTGCAATGTGGGCTTCGGCGTGGAGGGAACGGTGTTCGCCATTCTCGTGGAGGTGGCTGCCTGCGTTCCGGTCGTGCTTTGGGCCAGACACAGGCAGACGGGCAGGAAGCCTTGAGCTGCCCGTTAGTCATCAAAAACAGCTCTGAAGGCGCTCAAATCCAGAAGATCCGCCATGATACGCTGGACGGGGGTCATGCCCTCCGGCGGGATGCACTCGGCCACCGGGGAGTCTTGATCGGCGGAAAGGGGCAGCGACACCAGCGCCCGGGTACCCTTCTGCCCGTGGCTTTGGAGCAGGATACGCCCGCCGTGAGCCTCGATGATTCCCCTGACCAGGGCAAGCTCCAGAGAGGCGCGGCCGCTTTGCAGCGTCTGCGGCTCCGCGGAAAACAAAGCGGAGAGCGCGGCAGCGTCCATTTCCTCGCCGCTGTCCTCCACCAGAATACGCACGCTGTCCTTCTCCCGGCGGAGCTTCACGCTGATGCCCCCCTCCGTACCGCTGAGGCAGGGGGCAGAGTGGAGCAGAAGCAGAAGCAGCTCCTCCATCCGCTCCGGGTCGGCCTCCACGATGCAGCTCTTATCGGCCTGCATATCGATGGGCGGATATTTCTCCGGCAGCAGGACAGAGAGGGAAAAGAGCACATCCCCATAGAGCTGCGCAAGGTCAAATCGTTTGGGGAAGCAGACCAGACCGCCCTCTCCGAGCTGGCTCAGCTCCGAAAGTCCGTCTGCCAGCGCATACAGACTGCAGCTGCTGCGCCGGACGGGAGTACCGTAAAGCTCGTTGTCCTCCTCGCTGAGCTGCTCCAGCAGCCGCTCCAGAGTGAGCTGCTGGCTGAAGATCCTGTCCCGCAGCTCGGAGACCAGCAGCATCGGCAGGGGATTCGGCTCCTCCCGGAAAAGCCGCAGGATCCGCAGATCGTCCAGCCGCTCCAGCAGCGCGTTCAGCGGCAGCTGAAACAGCGTGCAGGAAAACGCGGCAGCTCCCTCCGGCAGCTCCTCAAAGAGAACGGAGAGCGGCTGTCCCTGCAGCAGAGCATCTGCGGCGGCGTTCCGGTACAGCTCGCTGCTGCCGGAGAGAACGAGCGTGGCTTCCCGGCTGCCGCCGAAAAGCGCAGGAAAGTTGTAGCGTTCATTATCCATGGCTGCAGTATGCCCTTCTATCGTTTCCTTAGTCTGATTTTATTATAGCATGGTTCGAGCTGTTTCTCAAGTGCGGGAGGATTTCTTCATGAACTTTTTACTTTTCGGAAGAATAAATGCTTGTAAGAGCAGGTAAAATGATGTAAAATGACCCTAAAAGCATAAACACCAAACTTTCACTTTTTGGAGGATCATACTATGGCTATCAAAGTTGGCATTAATGGCTTTGGCCGCATCGGCCGTCTGGCCGCCCGCGTGCTGCTCAAGCGCGAGGATATCGATCTGGTCGCAATCAACGCGCCTGACAAGACCCCCGAGATGATCGTTTACGCTTTCACCCACGACACCGTGCATGGCCGCTGGACCGAAGAGGTCAAGGCCGAGGGTGATGTAATCCACTTCGGCAATGAGACCGTGAAGCTGCTCAACAACCGCGACCCCTCCAAGCTGGGCTGGGGTGAGCTGGGCTGCGACTACGTTCTGGAGTGTACCGGCAAGTTCCTGTCCGCCGAGGCCGTGCAGCCCCATCTGGACGCCGGCGCCAAGTTTGTGCTGATGTCCGCTCCCGCCAAGGACAAGACCCCCATGTTCGTCTACGGCGTCAACCACGAGAGCTTTGACCCCGCCCTGCAGACCGCCTCTGCCGCTTCCTGCACCACCAACTGCCTGGCTCCCGTGGCCAAGGTCCTGAATGACAACTTCGGCATCGTCGAGGGTCTGATGACCACCGTTCATGCCGCCACCGCTTCTCAGAATCTGGTGGACGAGTATTCCGCCAAGAATTTCCGTCTGGGCCGCTCCACCTACTGCAACATCATCCCCACCACCACCGGCGCCGCCAAGGCCGTGGGCAAGGTCATTCCCGAGCTCAACGGCAAGCTGACCGGCATGGCCATGCGTATTCCCGCCGCCGACGGTTCTGTGGTCGATCTGACCGTCCGTCTGGAGAAGGCCGCCACCATGGAGGAGATCAACGCCGCCATGAAGGCCGCCGCCGAGGGCGAGATGAAGGGCGTTCTGGACTATGAGACCGACGAGGTCGTGTCCTCCGACTTCATCGGCACCACCTTCGCCTCCATCTACGATTCCACCGCCGGCATCGACCTGAACGACCACTTCGTCAAGCTGGTCGCCTGGTACGACAACGAGATGGGCTTCACTCAGAACATGATCCGTCTGATGGTTCACATCGCCCACGCCAAGGGTGACAAGTAATTCTGCCTGATCCAAAGGGTCACACCGAAACGGTGTGACCCTTTTTTGAATGATTTCTTCCTCCGCAGGCAGAAAAAGAGGCCGCCGGTTGGCAGCCTCTTTTCGCGGGGGAAAACAAATTTTAAGGAGTGACAGGAATCAGGTTTACTTCTTGGCCAGCTTCTTCTGCCAGTTGGACACAGCCAGAGCGCAGGTACCGTCGCCGGTGACGTTCAGGCAGGTACGGCCCATATCGAAGAGCTTGTCCACGCCGGCGATGAGGGCGATGCCTTCCACGGGGAGGCCGACGCTCTGCAGCACCATGGCCAGCATGATCATGCCGGCGCCGGACACACCGGCGGTGCCGATGGAGGCCAGAGTCGCGGTGATCACGATGGTAGCCATCTGGGCCATGGTCAGATCCACGCCGTAGCAGAAGGCGATGAACACGGAGGTAATGCCCATGTAAATGGCGGTGCCGTCCATGTTGATGGTAGCGCCGAGGGGCAGGACGAAGGAGGCGACCTCATCGTCAGCACCCAGCTTCTTGGAGCACTCGATGGTCAGGGGCAGGGTGGCAGCGGAGGAAGTGGTGGTGAAGGCGGTGATCATGGCAGGAGCCATGCCCTTGAAGAAGGCGATGGGGCTCAGCTTGGCAAAGACCTTCACACTCAGGCCGTACACCACGACCACGTGGATCAGGTAGCCGATGTAGGCAGCCAGAATGGCCAGACCCAGAGCGCCGATGATCTTGGCGCCGTTGACGGCCACCACGTTGACCATCAGGCAGAAAACGCCGATGGGGGTGATGTCGATGATGATCATCATGATCTGCATGACCACGGCGTAGACAGCGTTGAACAGCTCGCCGACCTTGCCGCCCTTATCGCCGGTCATCAGGATGGCCGCGCCGAAGAACAGGGCGATGACGATGGTCTGCAGCATGTTGGCGCTCACCAGAGGCTCCAGCCAGTTGCTGGGGAAGATGCCGACCACAACATCCATGATGTTGCTGCTCTTGGCCTCATAGGCCAGATCGGTGGTCTCCAGCTGGGGGAACCAGCCGGAGTTCTTGAAGGTGATGGCAACGGCAAGACCGATGCACACGGCCACGGCAGTGGTCAGCAGGTAGTAGACCATGGTCTTCCATCCGATGGAGCCGACCTTCTTGATGTCGCCGAGGGAAATAACGCCGTCGATGATGGAGAAGAGCACCACGGGAACGACCATGAACTTCAGCAGGTTCACATAGATCGTGCCGACGGGCTTCACATACTTGGTGGTGAAGGCAGCAGCCGTCTCACCCATGCAGGCAAGGCCGACCAGAATACCCAGGATCATGGCGACGAAGATCCAGCCGCCCGGACCGAACTTAAACTTTTTCTTTTCCATTTTTCCATTCTCCCTGAATGAATTTTTATTGACGAAAGGGAGTATAGCACCGATTTGCAACTCGGTCAAGTATAAATTTCATATTTTTTCTTTTTTTCGCATTTTCACTAAAGAAAAAACGCAAAAATACGGAGGTTATCATGATTTTTGACACCCACGCCCATTACGATTCTGCAAGTTTTGATTCAGACAGGACGGAAATCCTGCAAAATTTGCCCGCAAAAGGCGTACAATTGGTGATAAACCCCGGCTGTGACGGGAAAACCAGCCGTCATGCACTGGATTTATCCAGTAAATACGAATTTATATATGCAGCCGTGGGCTGGCATCCCGAGGAGTGGGAGAGCTGGAACGAGGGCTCCCTGCAGGAGATCCGCACGCTGGCCCGGGAGGAGAAGTGCGTTGCCATCGGCGAGATCGGGCTGGATTATTACTGGGACAGGGAGCACCGGGAGCTGCAAAAGGAAATGCTCCACAGCCAGCTGAAGCTGGCCATGGAGCTTGATCTGCCTGTGATTATTCACGATCGGGACGCCCACGAGGACTGTCTGAACGCCGTGAGCTGCTATCCGGGTCTCCGGGGTGTGTTCCACTGCTTCTCCGGCAGCGCGGAGATGGCGCAGATCCTCCTGAAGGACGGCTGGTATCTTGGCTTTGACGGCCCCGTTACCTTTAAGAATAACCGGAAGGCTGCCGAGGTACTCGCCGTAACGCCGTTGGATCGGATCCTGCTGGAGACCGACAGCCCCTACATGGCGCCCGTCCCCCACCGGGGAGAGCGCAACGATTCCTCCCTGATTCCCTTCATCGCCGCCCGGATCGCCGAGCTCAAGGGTTTGAGCACGGAGGAGATCCTGCAGGCGGGGATGGAGAACGGCAGGCGTCTGTTTTTGATCTGATCACTCGCTCCAGCGGAGCTTTTCCATGACCCGCTGATACCCTGCCCCGCCCTCCTCATAGAGGGTGGGGCAGTAATCGTTCCGGTTCACAGTGCTGCTGATGCAGCAGGGCAGGGGCTTTACCTCCTGCAGCACCGCCGCGCCGTCCTCCCAGCTGAGCGTCACGCTGACGATCACGCTGTCCTTGTCATCGGGGTTCAGGTGGCCGCCGTAGCAGAAATTGCCCATGGAATAGAAAATGGGCACACCGTTGTAGCGCTCCATGGG
>JAGHSH010000220.1 GCA_018065965.1 Candidatus Apopatocola equi | reverse complement strand
GCCCACTGTGCTCCTCTCAGCTGCGAGAGGGCGCAGAGGACGGGGCTATTGATTTCTCAGTTCACTGGACGGAGGCCTTTGCGCCGCCGGGCAGAGTCAGAGCGCTCTCTTCCACGGTCGTATGGGGGGCGAAGCGGACAAAGCGCTCCGTATCGTCCCAGGGGCCCAGGAAGAGCTGCGTGAAGTAGTCCAGCGTGGCACTGATGCGCTTCTGCTCCAGATGGAGCGCCTCGGAAAGAGGCCTGACCTTCTCGGCAAGGGCGTCCATATCGCCTACGCCGGTATCCAGCAGGGCAATGGTGCGGTAATGGGAATACATCATCTCCATGACCGTCTCGGCCATTTCCTCGCCGTACTGCTCCACGGTGAATTTATATTCCTCCCAGATGTTGCGCTCGCCGCGCATCCAGCCCTCCGTGAAGAAATAGGCTGCCAGCTCCCGGGAAACGGCCATGCGCTTATCTACGCCGCCCAGCAGCAGGGAGATGCAATCATCCGCCCGGGGCACGATCATCTCGAAGCCGCCCAGCTTCAGACCCTTGTAGGAGTTGCCGCAGAAGCCCATGGCCAGCAGCACCCGCTCCGCATCCACGGAATCCACCAGCTCCTGCAGTCGCTCCAGCAGCAGTGCAGGCGTGTTATGTAAACCGGATTCCAGCCACAGCACGGGATAATCCACACCCGTAAGGCGGATAGCGGCGTTGACCTCGTCTTCGATCGTTCGGCAGGAAATGATGACAGTTTTCATTTTTTATCTCCTTTTGAAAAAACACTTTGCAGTCATGACGGTTTTAGGCTATAATAGCTCCGATACTCAGCTAAGGGGAGGTTTTCCATGGACAGTGAACGGGTTTGGGGTGAGCTGCAGCAGCTCAGCGGACTCATCCGGCTCTCGGCCAGCGATCCCGTAAAGGGAGCGGATGTGCCGTCGGCCTTTTCTCTGCGCTCCGTGAGCGTAAAGGGCAAAGCCCTGTGGCAGCTGGAGACGCGCGTGGCGCAGCAGGTGTTCCATGAAAATCTGGAGTCGACGGAACTGGAGAGCAGGCTGCTCTCGCTGCTGCCCCCCTATCGGCAGCTCTGCGCCGTGTGCAGCGGGCAAACCGTGACCTTTACTCAGTACGGCAAAAAGCTCCGGCGGAGCATCCAGACCAACGATCTGGAGGGCGCCCGCAGCGTTTCGCACAACCGGGAAAAGAGCTATCTCCTCCCGGAGGGGGAGCCCGTACCGGCGTTGGTGGATCTGGGTATATTCACGCCCCAGTTCCGCATTATAGCATCCCGCAGCGACAAATACAAGCAGATCAACCGTTTTATAGAGCTGGTGGACGATGCGCTCCGGGGCTTTTCCCGGGACACGATCCGCATCATGGATTTCGGCTGCGGCAAGAGCTACCTGACCTTCATCCTCTATTATTATCTGACGGAGAAGCGGAAGCTGAAGGCCGAGATCATCGGCTATGATATCAAGGCCGACGTGGTGGAGCACTGCAACGAGATCGCCCAACGCTACGGCTATGAGGGTCTGCGCTTTGTGCTGGGCGATGTAAGCCGGGACACGAAGGACGCCGCCGACGTGGATATGCTCGTAACGCTCCACGCCTGCGACACGGCCACGGATTACGCGCTGGACTATGCCCTACGGAACCGGATCCCTCATATTCTCTCGGTGCCCTGCTGCCAGCACGAGGTGAATCTGAGCCTTCACAGGGGCGGCGAGCTGGACATTTTCATGCACCACGGCATACTCAAAGAGCGCATGGCAGCCCTGCTTACCGACTCCATCCGCGCCGAGATCCTCAAAAGCTGCGGCTATGAGGTGGACGTGATCGAGTTTGTGGATCTTTCCCACACACCCAAAAACCTGATGCTCCGCTGCCGGCTGAAACAGCCGCGCATCCCCGATCTGCGGGCACTGAAGCAGCTGCAGGAGCGCTACGGCTTCCGCCAGACTCTGCTTGCCCTGACGGAAGAGCGCTGCGGGCAGCAGAAAATCGTCAGGCTGTAAATCGGAGATATAGAATGGACAGAAAAATCAAGCTGATTACCGTTGTGGGCACCAACGCCTCCGGCAAGAGTGAGCTGGGCATCCGGATGGCACAGCACTTCAACGGCGAAATACTCTCTGCCGACTCCCGGCAGATCTTCAGGGGCTTCGATCTCTGCTGCGGCAAGGTCACGGCGGAGGAACGTGCGCTGGTGCCCCATCATATGCTGGATCTCCGCTCCCTGGGTGAGAGCTACAGCGTGGCCGACTTTCAGAGCGAGTGCTACCGCCTGATCCCGGAGATACACGGGCGGGGCCGCGTACCATTTCTGGTAGGCGGCACGGGGCTGTATGTCTCTGCGGTGGTGCAGGGCTACAACATGATGCAGGGGGAGCCCGATCCCGCTCTCCGCGCGGAGCTGGAGGAGAAGAGTCTGGAGGAGCTGTATGCTCTGCTGCCCCCCCCGACCCTTGAAGCGCTGATGGAGAATCCCTCCGACCGGAAGAACAAGCGCCGTCTCATCCGTCTGGTGGAGAAAGCAAGAGCCGGAGGCAGCAGCGAAGGGAATCAGCCCCGCTACGACTGTTTGCAGCTGGGTCTCACCTGGCCCATGGAGGTGCTGCAGCAGCGCATTGACCTGCGGCTGGAGAAGCGGCTGCAGGAGGGTATGGTGGATGAGGTGCGGGACTATCTCCGCGACGGCGGCGACCCACAGGCGCTCATCGATCTGGGGCTGGAATACAGATTCATCTACCGCTATCTTACCGGCTGTTACGCCGACAAAGCCGAATTCAAGGCCGCTCTCTCCACGGCCATCCGGCAGTTTTCCAAGCGGCAGCTGACCTGGTTCCGCCGGGACAAAAGCATCCGCTGGCTGGACGGAAGCTCCGACTATCACGCAGAGGCCATACGGCTCACGGAAGAATTTCTGCAATAAAGCGCAGCAGCGCCGATCTCTGTTTGGCGCTGCTGTTTTTTCTATGGTCTCCGATGCGTGAATGATTGCACGCGCACCGCTCATATGTTTAAGCACGAGCATAGAAGGAGTGGTGTCAATGCATACTGAGCTTGAGGAGCGTTCCCGGGCGCTGGGTCGTTGGATTCTGGAAAACAACGCAACGGTGCGGGCGGCTGCCTCCCACTTCGGGGTTTCCAAAAGCACCGTTCACAAGGACGTGACCGAGCGGCTGGAGCAGTATGACCGGCTGCTCTGCCGACAGGTACGGCAGGTGCTGGACATAAACAAAGCGGAGCGGCATCTGCGGGGAGGAGATGCCACCAGGAAAAAGTACAAGGGCGAATAGACCCGCCGCTTCCGGGGCAGACTGTGCCAAAAAGGAAGTGAAGGCATGAAAACAAAGGCTTTGGGAAAGCAGACCCGGGTGCTGAGCTGTCCCCCCGCCGTGATCGGCTCTGCCTGTATCGTGGGGCAGAAGGAGGGAGAGGGGCCTCTGCGCAATGAGTTCGACAAAATCGCGGAGGATTCCTATTTCGGGCAGGAGAGCTGGGAGAAGGCCGAGAGCGCCATGCTCCGCGAAAGTCTGACGCTGTCCTGCGACAAGGCGGCCATGAGCGCTGCCTCGCTGGACTATGTGTTCTCCGGCGATATGCTCAACCAGTGTATTTCCTCCAGCTTTGCCCTGCGGGAGCTGGCCGTTCCCTTCTGGGGGCTCTACGGCGCCTGCTCCACCATGGCGGAGGCCGTGGGACTGGGCGCCATGCTCATCGACGGCGGCTTTGCCGACCGCTGCGCCGCCATGGCCAGCTCCCATTTCTGCTCCGCAGAAAGGCAGTTCCGCACCCCGCTGGAATACGGAGCACAGCGCTCCCCCACCGCCCAGTGGACAGTGACGGGCGCCGGGGCGCTGGTGCTCAGTGCGGAGGGAAGCGGGCCTCGCATCACCCATGTGACCCCCGGTCACATCGTGGACGCAGGCATCAA
>JAGHSH010000251.1 GCA_018065965.1 Candidatus Apopatocola equi | reverse complement strand
CTTCCGGCACAGCGGAAAAGGGCAGGGCACCATTAAGATGTGGCTGCTCTACGATGCTCTGATGGAAAAGGACGAAAAGGGTCTGGTGCCCTGGCTGGCCACCGATTACACTCTCTCCGACGACTCTCTGACCTATACCTTTACGCTTCGTCAGGGCGTGAAGTGGTCGGACGGTACGGATCTGACGGTGGATGACGTGCTCTTCAGCTATGACTACTACCGCAGCAACGAATGCGTTGTCAGCAATCTGGTCGTGGACGGAGAATATATGATCATTGACAGCTGCGATAACGGCGACGGCACCTTCTCCCTGACCGTCAACAGCGTTTACGCCACCAATCTGGAATATCTGACCCGCGTGCCCATCCTTCCGAAGCACATCTGGGAGGGCATTGAGGATCCCTTCAACTACGCCGGAGAAGGCGACTGCATCGGCTCCGGCCCCTTTGTGCTGACGTCCTGCGACGAGGAAAAGGGCGAATACCAGTTTGTGGCCAATCCTCTCTTCTGGGGCAGCACTCCCGTCGGGCAGATCAACTACATCGCCGTCAGCGATGATGTGCTGGCCTTTGACCACGGCGAGATCGATTATCTGAACGCCCCCTGGGATCTGTATGAGAAGTATGAGAATCTGGAGGGATGCAAAGCCGTTTCCAATCAGCCCTTCCTGGGCTACAACATGGTCTTCAATCTCAGGGACTGCGCGCCTCTGCAGGACATAACTGTGCGTCAGGCCATTGCCTATGCCGTGAACCGGCAGCAGATCGTGGATCTGGTATTCAACGGTCACGCGACCGTAGCCAGCGCAGGCTATCTGCCCGAGGGTCATTCCATGCGCAACGAGGCCATCCGCACATATGACTACGAGCCTGAGAAGGCTCTGGAGCTGCTGGGCGGCAAAAAGCTGGAGCTGACCATGAAGGCCGGTGATTCGCAGGAGCTTCTGGATATCTGTGAGCTGATCAAGCTGGATCTTGCCAAGGTCGGCATTACGCTGAATGTGGTCTCCTGCGACGGCGCCACCCTCAAGGACGCCTACAGCAAGGGTGAGTATGACATCTACATGAGCTACGGCGGCGGCTGGGGCGCCGATGCCGACAGGCTCCACAGCATGTATGCCGGCTGGGATCCCGAGACGAAGGAGGCCGTTTACTCCAACTGCGTCCTCGGCTACTACAACGAAGAGCTCTATCAGCTGGCGCAGGAGCAGCAGCGCTGTGTTGATTTGGAGGCACGCACCGCACTCATCGGCAGAATGCAGGAGATCATCGCCGAGGAGGTTCCCACGCTTCCCGTTCTCAACTGCTATGATATGCTGGTCTACCGTCCCGAAAAGTATGACGGCTGGCGCTTCATCTACGATTACAACTACTCCGATGGCGTAAAGCTCAGCTTTGCAGACGCTGAGTGATTTTCGGAAGGGAGCCGCCCATCAGCGGCTCTCTTTTCTTTCCGGAGGTTTCCATGATCCACAAAATTCGACGGTATGCTCCCGCTCTGCTGCGGAGTCTTTTTCTTCTCTGGCTGACCGTGACCATCAGCTTTCTGCTGCCCCGGCTCATGCCCGGAAATGCCTTTACCATCCTGGAAGCCGAAGCGGAATCCATGGGCAGGATCCTCAGCCCCGCGCTGGTGGAGCGGCTCAATGAGTTCTACGGCTTCGATGAGCCCCTTTGGAAGCAGTATCTCATGAGCATGAAGGGGCTGCTCAACGGGAATTTCGGCATCAGCATCTACTACAAAAAGCCCGTGCTGGACATCATTCGCTCCCGCATCCCCTGGACGCTGGGCTTTGTGGTGGTCTCCACCCTGCTCAGCTCGCTGGCAGGCTCCCTGCTGGGCTGCTTTTCCGCCTGGCATCAGGGTTCCGCCGCCGACCGGACTCTGTACACGTCCCTGAGCTTTTTCTCGGAGATCCCTTCCTTCCTCATCGGCTTTTTGCTCCTCTATTTTCTTGCGGGGCGGGGCGGTTATTTCCCCCTCAGCGGCGGACAGACGCCCTTCGCGGAATACGGCAGCAGCGCTGAGGCCCTGCGGGACATTGCCTATCATGCGTATTGCCGGTATTCACTCTTTTCCTCTCCCGGCTGGGTTCCTACTACATGACCGCCAGGCAGAGTATGCTCACGGTGCTCAACAAGGACTACATCGCCGCTGCGCTGACCAAGGGGATGAGCGAAGGGCGCGTTCTCTTCCGCCATGCTCTGCCCAACG
>JAGHSH010000266.1 GCA_018065965.1 Candidatus Apopatocola equi | reverse complement strand
GCCAGTACTCTATGTTCTCACTGTCGGCCTCTCGGGCAAAAACACCCATGACCTTGGAAACCGTTTCTGCGTGCTGAAGATGGAAAGCGTCCTGATTGTACTGTGCAACAAGCTCTCTCGCCTGCTGCAGGGTGGGAATAAAGCTCATGTCTGTCTCCTCGATACTTATTTATTTACCGGAATTGCCCTGGGGCAGCATGGGAGAAATCGTGCTGATAAAGGCAGAAAGGGGCATGGTCTGCAGCACCACATGACCCGGGCCGGTGACGACCGTATTGAAGAGTCCTTCACCGCCGAAGAGAGCATTCTTTACGCCTCTGACGGACTGAATGTCAATGGAGCAGCTCTCATCGATCAGCGCCAGATTCCCGGTGTCCACGATGAGCTGCTCACCCACACCGAGATCGTACTCCACCGTAGAGCCGTCCAGCTCCACGAAAACCATGCCTTCGCCGCTGAGCTTCTGCATGACGAAGCCCTCGCCGCCGAAGAGGCCGGTGCCGATCTTCTTCTGGAAGAACACGGAAAGCTGAACGCCGGGCTCCGCGCAGAGGAAAGCGGATTTCTGGCAGATCACGCTCTGGCCGCGGTGCAGCTCAATGGCGCGGACCGAACCGGGGAAGCTGGAGCCGAAGGCGATCATACCCTCCCCGCTGCGGGCGGTGTAGATGTTCTGGAAAAGGGCTTCTCCGGAGAGCATACGGCCGAAAACCTTGCCGAGACCGCCGCCCTGAGTCTGCATTTCCATGTTCGAGCTCATCCAGACCATAGAGCCTTTTTCGCTGATCATGCTCTCGCCGTTGTTCAGATAGCAGATAACAACGGGCATGGGCTCGCCGATGATTTCGTATCTCATATCTTTGTTCCTTTCAGGTGAATGGGTATTGATGGACACAGTATAGTATGCCCCTCTCCGTCTTGTCAAGGAATTTCGGGCTGCAGCTCTTTTTTTGATCATCCCTTGCAATCTCGGCGGAAATGCCGTATAATAAGCGAAAAAATCACACAAGGAGTTTGCTGTAATGGAAAGACGCATGGGTCAGCCTAAGAAGGGCTTTATCTATAAAGGACGCTATTTTCTCCTCCCCGATGACTGCGAAAGCACCGCGGAGCTTCTGGAGAAGTACGGCAACGGCACCGGCGTGGTCTGCCGTGAGCTGATGGAGGATAAATGTCAGGCTCCCTATTTTATCAATGAGCATTCCCGCCGCCAGAAGCTGCGGCTGGAGAACAGCCTTGTCTTCCCTGTGGATCTTTGGATCCTCAGCCATCTGGAATACAACGAGTACCTGCGGGATCTAAGCGAGAGCGTCTGCAAGGGCTGCCCCAAGTACACGCCCACCTGCTTCCAGCCGGAGCTCTCTGAAGAGATGACCCTCAACAAGGTCTGCTTCTACAAGAATGCCTTCCTGCAGAAGGCCAACGAGACCGGCCGCGACTACAACCAGATCAATGTCTGGGTGGATGATTTCATGCATGAGATGACCAAGCTCGGTCTGGAAGAGCTGCTGGACAACGGCAAGGTCGAGGAGGCCTATGCGGCGCTGGACGAGTGCCTTTCCACCTATGTGACCTATAATGTCCCGCCCTTCCTCATCGGCAAGAAGGAGGATACCTACTACTTCTACTGCACGACCTTCTTCAACGCAGGCGACGGCCTGTTTATGGAGTATCTCTGCCGCACCCTCTCTGAGAGCTATTCCCGCCGCAAAAGCTGGGATTTCCGCAACTATGTGCCCAAGGGCATTTTCGCCCCCGCTTCCGAAAAGCCCCTTGGCTACACCGTCACCACGGAGGAGTACGACCACCTCTTCCTGAATCTTACTGTCTGCCTCGGCGAGGAGCAGAACCCCAGCAACGTGTATTTCTGGCTCTGCGGTACGGTCGGCGAGGATCGGCTGCGGAACGCTACCCTCTCCTACGCCATTCGCTTTGGCGCTCAGGAGGGGATGCTGGATCCCGATACGCTGGAGTCAGCGGTGGAGCCCTGCATCCGCAGCCTGCAGCCCGAGGAGCTTACCGTCCCGCCCGTGGAGTGGAGTCCCTTCCTGGAGGAGGGAAAGACCGAGATGACCGGCGTCATCCGCAACCGCAACACGGACTGGTATCATTTCATGCTGGATGCACTGGCCGGTGAGAAGGGCATGGAGTCCCCCTGGGAACAGGATGATATCCTCTCCGAGCTCTCCCTGCCGCTGGCGGTCTTTACGCTGCCTATCCCCGGCGAGGGCACTGCCACCAGCCCTGAGTTCAAGAAGGCCGGCGGCGCCATGGCGGCTTTCCTGGACGCTTTGGGTGAGAGCGGACTGTGCCGCACTGTGTTCCAGATCAATTCTTATCACGCCATGCAGGTCGGCTTCCTGGTGCTCAATCATGCCTGTTTCCTGCAGAAGGTGCGCTACCTCTCCCCCATTTTTGCCGAATATTTCCCCAAGCTGGACGTGTTCACCTGCTCCAACCGCTACGGCGGTCATTACGCCGTGTCTCTGGATATGCCCCATCTGGGCACCGAGGTTGAACGCTGAACCGTTTTCATGCAGATACAGCCGAAAGACTGCAGACTATCAGAACAGGTCTGCAGTCTTTTTTTGCTTTTTCAATTAAAGCAGTATTACAGCTATGAATGAGTGCTCTTACAATTGGTGAAAAGACATTACAAAAACGCAAAGCGATCTGTAATTGACATGATTGTGTAATTGTGTTAAAGTTTACATAAGTGTAGAATTGATGAGTTCCGCACGCCTGTTTATTTTCCAACCCGGCCGGGAGGTCGGAGAAAAAGGAGGAAAGATCCATGAAAACAAGAAGCACACGATGCAGATTCCTCAGTCTGCTTCTCTGCTGCATCATGCTCATCGGCATGTTCCCCACTGCCGTCTTTGCGAAGGAGACAGAAGAACCTCAGGAAGCTACTGAGCCTGTCGCAATTCCCCAAAGCGAAGAAGCGGCCGAGACCGAGGAGGAAGCTGCTGAGGTCGAAGCGATCCCCCAGGCTGAAGAAGCTCCCGAAGAAGAGGAGGTTCCTGAAGACGAGCTCCCCGCTGACGGCTTTGAGCAGGATGCGGAGGAACCTCTGGAGACCTTTGTCACCGGCGGTGATATTACCGGCTTCCTGTCCCCGGTGATCGGCCTGAAGATCGGCGATCTGAGTCTGCCTCAGGCTCCCGCCGGCGCTCCCTATAAGGTTGAGGGCATTTTCTGGTTCGATGACAGCGACGCAATTAACCCGTATGCAAGCGCCCACGTCTTTAGACCCGGCAAAAGCTATTTTGCCAAGATCTATCTCCGTATCACCGACACTCGGTACGAGTTCTCCGGCACGAATCTCAGCGGCTTCACCATCAACGGCGGCAGAGTCGGAATCCAGATGAGAGTCACGAATAATGGCAGCGGCACGGGTACTCAGGCTGTCCTGTGGACAAATTATATTACACCTCAGAACGGTCATCCGGTCACGACCGATGTTTCCTTTGCTACTTTCACGGGCTCCTCTGCGGCACCTCGCGCTACGACTTATACCTGCACGATCAAGCCTGATCCCGGTTATGTGCTCTCACAAGATGAAATTGAAGTCTACGTGGCAGGCACCGGCTGGCTGTCGAGAACGCTTTGGACTTACTCCGAGGCCACCGGAACTCTGACGATTACAGCGAATGCGGTCAGCGGTGATATCTTTATCGGTGCCCAGGCCCGTCCGATAGCCTACAGTGTGACTCTGGTGAACAATGGCCATTGTACCATTGCCGGTAGTTCTGTTGCTGTTTCGGGCGTTGCCTACACCTGCACCGTTAACCCCGATCCCGGCTACTATTTCTGGATGAGCGGCGTTGACGTCTACAGAGACGGAGAAAAAATTTTCGGTTATACACTCAACAATAAGAACCGTACCGTAACAATTCCCGGGAGTATGATCACGGGCAACCTGACGATCACTGCCAAGTGCCTCGCTCAGTTCAATGAGTACGGTATGCAGGGCTTTGTCAACCGGATGTACTGGAACCTGCTGGGGCGCGCTCCTTCCGAGCAGAATATCACCGACGGCGTGTGGCAGCTGAGCAACGGCACCACCGGTATCCAGTATGCCTATCAGTTTGCCTTCTCTCATGAGTTCTGCGCCAAGAATCTTTGCGACTACCACTTCTCTAAGGCGCTCTTCGAAGCATTTATCGGCAGATCTCCCTCTGAATCCGAACTGAGTTACAGAACATATCAGCTCCAGCAGGGCCAGAGCCGTGAGCAGGTCTTCAACGATCTGGTCACCAGTGCGGAATTCCGCAAAATCTGCACCGATGCCGGCATTACGGTCGGCTCCCCCATCGCTGCTTCCGGCAAGGGCACCAAGCCCGGCGGACGCTGCACGGTGAGCGGCTGCCACAGCGCCGACAAGTTCGATGCGCTCTCCCGTCGCCTCTACACCG
>JAGHSH010000010.1 GCA_018065965.1 Candidatus Apopatocola equi | reverse complement strand
AGATGATCACGTTCCAGCCCTCTCCCAGCAGCTCCCGGCAGCGGTCAAGGGTCTCCATGGAATTGCCGGTGCGGTCCACCGGGATCAGGTTGCCCGCGCGGCCCAGCACCCGGAGCTTTTTGTCGGTCATGATAGACGCCTTGCCCACACAGGCCGTCCGCTCCTGCAGCTTCTTATCCATAAAGTAGAGGATCCACACGGGATCCACCGTGGTGATATGGTTGGAGCGGATCAGATAGTTTCCCTCCCGGGGGATATTCTCCATACCCTTGCCGTGAACGTTCCAGTATTTCACCGCAGCCAGCTTCAGCTGCGAGGCAAGGAGCTTGTCGGCGAGGCTGGGCTTGAGAGGATAGAGGGAGAGATCCAGCTTTTCCTTGTTATTCTTCTCGACCTCATCGAAGCAGGTGACCGCCTCCAGCAGAGCGCCGAAGGTCTCCGGCGCGGCGGCCAGATCGAAGAGATCCACGCCGAAATGCTCCTGAACGGCCACAAACAGGTCGATGGCAGAGAGGGAGTCCAGATCCAGGGGCAGTCCCTCCGTCAGCTCCGCGGTCTTCCACTGGGGGCCGCCCACCTGCACCAGCAGGCTCCGAAGCTCCTCAGCAGGGCCATCGTTCTCCACGGCCTTGAGCTGACCCTCCGTGACGGGCAGGGCAAGACCCTGCTTTGCCATCTCCGTCAGGCGGAAGCGCTGCACCTTCTGGGTGGAGGAACGGGGCAGCTCGGAGAGCACATAGACCTCACGGGGACGGTAGATCGGCTCCAGCACGGCGGCATAGTCCAGCACCCGGTCACGGACGGACTCATCGGGAATACCGCGGGCCTTATCCTTGATCACCGCCAGAGAGAAGGCGTCGCAGCCGCCCTCATCGGGAACGCGGAAGGCGCAGAGCTCCGATACCGTGTCAGTGTTTTCATAGTGCGCCTCGATCTCCTCGGGCAGCAGCTTTTCCCCGTTGCGCAGGACGATGGCCTCCTTGGCCCGGCCTGCGATCACAAGGCAGTTTTCCTCGTTGAACCAGCCCAGATCGCCGGTCTTGAAGTAGCCGTCGTCGGTGAAGCAGCCCTCCATGTCCTCCTCCGGGAGGTAGCCGATCATGCGGAAGGGCGAGAGCACCTCCACCTCGCCCCGACCGTTCTCGTCGGGGTTGACGATGCGGATATCCAGTCCCTCCCCGTGGCGGTTCACACGGCCGGTGGAATTGAGATAGTAGCCCTTGCCGGTGCAGGCCAGCGGTGCGCCCAGCTCCGTAAGGCCGTAGGCCAGCGCCACGTCGATGCCGCAGTCCAGGAAGAAGCGCATGGTCTCCTCGTCACAGGGAGAAGCGCCGATCATGAAGCTGCGGAGCTTGCCGCCCAGAGCCGCCTTGTTCACGCTGCGCAGCAGCGTGAAGCCCCAGTTGAGGCCGCAGCGGCGGCGCAGAAAGCCGCTGAACTTCAGCAGCGTATTCACCAGCAGCTTTTTGGGCTTGCTTTCCTCCAGCCCCGCCCGGATCTTCTTCATCAGGGAGGTCATCATGCCCGGCACCGTGCAGATATTGTCCGGCTGCAGCTCCTGCAATACGCTCATGAGCGCATGGGGGGTCAGGCGTTCAAGCATGAGCACCTGCGTGTTGCAGTACAGGTCAAAGGTCGCGCAAAGCAGACCCGCGATGTGGTAGGGCGGGAAGAGCATCAGATCCCGCTCATGGATGGAGTAGGCGGGCAGGTTTTTGTAGATCTCCCCGTCGGAGGCGGTGTGCCATTCGATGGCGTCTGCCACAGAGCTCTGGGGCAGCAGGACGCACTTGCGCCGCTCCCCGGTGGTGCCGGAGGAGAAGAGAACGAAGAAAGCATCCTCGGGCATGGGAGAGGCAGGCCCCAGCAGGGCGTCCACCCGCTCGGCCGCCCCTTCGCGCAGGGGAAACATGACGTCAATATCATACAGGGGGATGCGCCCCTCGAAGTTGGCAGGCAGCTTCAGGTTCGGCAGAGAGGTAAAGAGGGCGCGGATCTCCGTCTGGCGCAGCATGGAGTGGATCTGCGTCACGGGCAGACCCGGGTCGATGCACACCATCCGGTAGCCGCCCAGCACGGCGGCGTAGTAAAGGGCATACCACCAGGGCCGCAGGGCGGAGACGATGCCCAGCCTGTCGCCCTTTTTCAGTCCCGCCGCCTCCAGACGGGCAGCAAGGCGCTCTCCGGCGGCGCGGAGGGCAGCATAGCTGTATTCCTCCCGGCTGCCGTCGGCTCGCTGATAGATCACAAACACGTTTTCCCCGCCCCGCCGGAGGCCCTCCTCCAGCATGGTGGGAATGCTGAGCTTGCGGTTGAAAATGCTTTCCATGGTTTCCATTCTGTTTACTCCCGGCTCGGACAGAGCAGCCCTCAGTTCTTCATCTGACGGCGTCTGGCCAGATTGATCATGCCCTCGTTCATGTTATCCAGCTTGGCAAGCATACGGCCTGCGCCGTAGGCCGTGCAGGAGAGCGCATCGTCCACCACGTTGGCGACAATGCCCGTGCGCTCGGTGAAGAGTCTGTCCATGCCGTAGATCAGGCTGCCGCCGCCGGAGAGCACCGCGCCGTTTTCGCTGATGTCGGCCACCAGCTCCGGGGGCGTACGCTCGAGCACCATGTGCGCCGTTTCCAGAATGGTGCTGCTGCACTCCTCCAGCGCCTCCACCATCTCATCGGAGCTGATATTCACGCTGCGGCTCAGACCCGTGATCAGGCAGCGGCCCTTGACCTCCTCATAGGCGATCTCCGGCCGGGGCTTCACGCAGCCGATGGACTTCTTCAGCGCCTCGGCGGTCTGCTCGCCGATGAGCAGGGAGTGCTTGCGGCGGATATAGCGGATGATGGCCTCGTCAAAGGCCTTGCCCGCGGTCTTGATGCTCGCGCTCTCCACCACGCCGCCGGCGGACACCACGGCGCACTCGGTGGTACCGGAGCCGATGTCCAGCACCATGTGGCCGTCGGGCCGGTTCACATCCAGACCCGCGCCCACAGCCGTGGCCACGGCAGACTCCACCAGATAGACCTTCCGGGCGCCGGCCTCCACGCAGGCGTCGATGATGGCGCGCTCCTCCACGCCGGTGATGCTGCCGGGCACGCACATGAGCACCCGGGGCTTGAAGAGGGAGAAGCTGGTAACGCGCCGGATCAGCTCCCGGAGCATCAGCGTGGCCATATCATAGTCCGAGATCACCCCGTGGACGATGGGATGCACGGCGGCCACGTTGGCGGGCGTGCGGCCCAGCATCTTCCGGGCCTCCTCGCCGATGCGCAGCAGAGAACCGTCCTGCTGGTTCACCGTGACCACGGTGGGCTCCCGCAGGCGGATGCCCTTTCCGTCCACATAGAGAAGGGTGGTGTCGGTACCCATGTCAATGGCTATATCGCGTTCGACAAAAACTATCATCTGTTTTTCACCTCAAATAATATATGAAGAGTTCTGTTTTTTTCATTTCATCGGTGAGCCGTGGCCACCGTAACGGCGGAGACCTCCTCGCAGCCTGCCATAAGCAGGATGCGGGCACACTCCGAGAGCGTTGCGCCGGTGGTGAAGATGTCGTCCACCAGCAATACGCGCCTGCCCTCCACCGCCGCATCGGGAAGGATCGCATAACAGCCGGAGATATTGGCGCGGCGGGCTGCGGCGTCGCCGGTCCCGGACTGGGGCGCTGCGTTGCGCTGCTTGCGCAGCAGCGGCACGGCCTCTGTGCCCAGCTCCGCACTCAGGGCCCGGGCCAGCAGCTCTGCCTGATCGTAGCCGCGGCTGCGTCTGCGGCGAGGATGGAGGGGCACCCACGAAATCACATCGAAGGCAATGGGATTTTCCCGCAGCGCCTCGGCCATACAGGGCGCATAGACGGAGGCATAGAAGCTCCGTCCGCCGAACTTATAGCGCCGGAGCGAATCCCGCACCGCAGCCTCATAGCGGAAGGGGGCGACAACGCGCTCCACAAACTCGGTCTTTTCCGTCCCGTGGAAGCGGGGCAGAGTCTTTTCGCAGTGGGGGCAGATCCCGTTCTCCTCCCGCAGCGGCAGCAGCTCATGGCAGAACACGCAGCGGGGCGGGAAGAACAGGTTCAGGAGAAAACGGTGCAGCTTCATACCTCACCGGCCAGTCTGGCCCGGAGGCCGCTGTAGCGGCGGGTCTTGCGGGCATTGTCCACCATGGCGGAGGCAATGCCCTTGTCCCCCACGATGATCAGGAGCTTCCGCGCCCGGGTGACGGCGGTATACAGAAGGTCGCGGGAGCACAGCCGCGCCGGGGTCTTGCCCAAAGCAAGCACCACGGCAGGATACTCGCTGCCCTGCGCCTTATGTACGGTGACCGCATAGGCCAGCTCCAGCTCGCTGAGCTGTTCAAAGCCGTAAGGCGTTCTCTTGTCGTCAAAATCGATCCAGAGCAGCTCATGCTCGGTGTCCACGGAGAGGACGGTGCCCACATCGCCGTTGAAGATGCCGCTGCCGCTCTCCCCGTCGCTGCGGGTCCAGAGGATGTCATAGTCATTGCGGATCTGCATGACCCGGTCGCCCTCCCGGAAAACGCGCTCGCCGAAGCTCTTCTCCTTCTTCTCCGGAGAGGGCGGGTTCAGCGCCGCCTGCAGGCGGGCATTGAGGGCATAGGTGCCGTTCTCCCCCAGTCGGGAGGGCGTGAGCACCTGAATGTCCCGGGGGTCAAAGCCCATGCGGCTGGGCAGCCGATCCCAGCAGAGCTCCATAACGGTGGTGCTGAGCTTTTCCCCGCCGGGGCGCACCAGAAAGAAGAAGTCGCCCTTGTTTTCCTGCCACGGGGGCTGCACGCCCTCATTGATGCCGTGGGCGTTGCGGATGATGCGGCTCTCCTCCCCCTGCCGGAATACCTCCTTCAGACGCACGGAGGCCACCGTCCCGGAGCGGAGGATATCCAGCAGCACGCTGCCGGGGCCCACGCTGGGGAGCTGGTCGCTGTCGCCCACCAGCACCAGCCGGCAGTTCTCCGGCAGGGCGCGGAGCAGGGCGTACAGCAAGGTTATGTCAACCATCGAGCACTCGTCCAGAATGACGGCGCCGCAGCGGAGGGGGTCGTCCTCGTTTTTCCGAAAGACCGCCCGGTCTCCCTCCCTGTCCCAGCCTGCGCCCAGCAGGCGGTGGATGGTATAGGCCTCCTCGCCGGTGAGCTCGGTCATGCGTTTGGCCGCCCGGCCGGTGGGGGCGCAGAGGATGGTCTCGATCTTCATGCTGTCATACAGGGTGAGGATGCCCTTGATGACGGTGGTCTTGCCGGTGCCCGGGCCGCCTGTGAGCACCAGCAGCTGCCGCCCGGCGGCCAGCTCGATGGCACGGCGCTGCAGGGGGGCATAGCGGATGCCCTGCCGCTGCTCCAGCCGCTCAAGAAGGGCGGCAATGTCCGTATCGCCGCCGTAGCGGACGGCCGCCATGGCCTTCAGCCGTTCAGCGCTGCCCTCCTCGGCCTCATAGAGGCCCCGGAGATAGACCGCGTTGACCCCGGCCACGGTGCAGAGCACCACATCCTCGGCGTCGGCCAGCATATCCAGACATTCGTCGGCGCTTTCCTGCTCCACGCCGATGAGACTGGCCGTGGCGGCCGTGAGCTTTTCCCGGGGGAGGAAGCTGTGGCCGTTCTGCAGGTTATAGCGCATTTCATAGATCAGCGCGGCGCTGATACGCTCAGGGCTGTCGTCCTCAAATCCCAGAGAGAGCGCCAGCGCATCGGCCTCGTCAAAGCGGCCTCCGATCTGCTCGGAGGAGAGCACATAGGGGTTGTTCTTCAAGGTCTCCAGCGCGGCCTCCGCATAGACCTTGTAGAGGCGCATGGCATACTCCGGCGGGATGCCGTGGACGGCCAGGAACTCCATCAGAGAGCGGAGCGCCGCCTGCTTGCGGAAGGTCTCGCTGTACTGGCGGGCCTTGCGGAGAGTGATGCCTCTGACCTCGGCCACCCGCTCGGGCTCATCGGAGAGCACGGAAAGGGTCTGAGCGCCGAACTTATCCAGCAGCAGCGTGGCCGTAGCCGCGCCGATGCCCTTGACCGCGCCGCTGGCCAGATAGGCATAGATCTGCTTCTCCCCCACCGGCAGGTGCCGCCGGGCAGTCACGGCCTTGAACTGGGTGCCGTGGCTGGGATGCTTTTCCCACTTGCCGGCAGCCGTCAGACCCTCGCCGGGGGAGGCAAAGGGCAGGCAGCCCACCACAGTGGCCTCATCGGCGTCTCCCATGTCCAGCCGCAGGACCGTATAGCCGTTCTCTTCGTTCTGGAAGATCACAGAGCGGATGGTGCCGCTGATTTCCATGAGCTGTTCGTCCATAGGCGGGGGTCACTCCTTGTCAGTTCAGAATCGTTCCGTCCGGGCTCCGCGCTTTCAGTTGCTGCGCAGGAGCTCCCGGAGGAACTCGCCCGTATAGCTATCGGGGCAGGCGGCGCACTCCTCCGGCGTGCCGGTAAAGACCAGCGTTCCGCCGCCGTCGCCGCCCTCGGGGCCCAGATCGATGATCCGGTCGGCACACTTGATCACATCCAGATTATGCTCGATGACAATCACCGTGTTGCCCGCGTCCACCAGCCGCTGCAGCACGTCGATGAGCCGGTGGACGTCCGCCATGTGCAGACCCGTTGTGGGCTCATCCAGCACATAGACGGTCTTGCCCGTGGAGCGGCGGGAGAGCTCCGTGGCCAGCTTGACGCGCTGCGCCTCGCCGCCGGAGAGCGTGGTGGCACTCTGTCCCAGCTTCACATAGCCCAGTCCCACATCCATGAGTGTCTCCAGCCGGGGGCGGAGCTTGGGCTGATTTTCGAAGAAGGCGCAGGCCTCCTCCACGGTCATATCCAGTATATCGGCAATGTTCTTGCCCTTGTAATGTACCTCCAGCGTCTCGCGGTTATAACGTCTGCCGTGACAGACCTCGCAGGGCACGTACACATCGGGCAGGAAATGCATTTCTATCTTCAAAACGCCGTCGCCGTCACAGGCCTCACAGCGGCCGCCCTTCACATTGAAGCTGAAGCGGCCCGCGCTGTAGCCCCGGAGAGAGGCGTCCCGGGTGGAGGCCATCAGCTCGCGGATGTCGTTGAACAGGCCCGTATAGGTGGCCGGATTGCTCCGGGGCGAGCGGCCGATGGGGCTCTGGTCAATGGCAATGACCTTGTCCACATACTCCAGTCCGCCGATGGAATCGCAGCGGCCGGGATGCATCTTGGTGCGCATCTTCTCCGCAGCCAGACGCTTGTAGAGCACCTCGTTCACCAGCGAGCTTTTGCCGGAGCCGGACACACCCGTGACCGCCACCAGACAGCCCAGAGGGAAGTCCACATCCAGATCCCGCAGGTTGTTCTCCCGTGCGCCCCGCACCTGCAGGGCGTGGCCGCTGCCGCTTCTGCGCACGGCGGGCACCTCGATGCGCCTTCTGCCGCTGAGATAATCGCCGGTAATGCTCCGGGGCTCGGCGCAGATGTCCTCCAGACTGCCCACAGCCACGATCTCGCCGCCGTGTACGCCCGCGCCGGGGCCGATATCCACCAGATAGTCGGCGGCGCGGATGGTGTCCTCGTCATGTTCCACCACCAGAAGGGTGTTGCCCATGTCCCGCAGCTCCGTCAGCGTTTTGAGGAGCTTGGCGTTGTCCCGCTGATGCAGGCCGATGGAGGGCTCGTCGAGGATATAGAG
>JAGHSH010000284.1 GCA_018065965.1 Candidatus Apopatocola equi | reverse complement strand
CACTTGAGGGCAATGGCGTCGCAGAGCGCGGAGAGGGTCTTGAGCGTCTTGGTGTCGCAGCTGCAGGGGATGGACTCGTCGACCTTCTTCTTGTCCAGGATCCCCTTGGCCAGCTTGGCCGTGTAGGCGGAAATGGCGGGGAGATAGCCGGTCTGCACCATGTCGGTCATGGTGTTGGCCTCAATCATCAGGGTCTTGCAGTAGTTCTCCAGCATGATCTCGCAGCGGGAGCGAAGCTCCACGTCGGTGAACACGCCGTGGCGGATGAGCATATCCGCGTTCTTCTTATCCAGCACATGGGGCATACAGTCGGGGGTGGTGCGGTAGTTGGACAGACCGCGCACCTCCGTAGCCTCCTTGATCCATGCATCATCGTAGCCGTTGCCGTTGAAGAGAATGCGCTTGTGCTCCTTCACGGTGTGGCGGATGAGCTCATGGAGAGCCGTTTCAAAGCACTCCGCGCCCTCGAGCTTGTCCGCGTAGATCCGCAGACTCTCGGCCACGGCGGAGTTGAGCATGATGTTGGCGCAGGCGATGCTGTTGGAGGAGCCGACCATGCGGAACTCAAACTTGTTGCCGGTGAAGGCGAAGGGGGAGGTGCGGTTCCGGTCGGTGGTGTCGCGCCGGAAGCCCGGCAGCACATCCACGCCCAGACGCATCACAGTCTCGCCGCTGCCGGTATAGTCCTCGCCGGCCTCAATGGCCTCCAGCACGGCGGTGAGCTCATCGCCGAGGAAGATGGACACAACGGCGGGAGGCGCTTCGTTGGCGCCCAGACGGTGGTCGTTGCCCGCCGTGGCAACGGAAATGCGGAGCAGATCCTGATAATCGTCCACGGCCTTGATGACCGCGCAGAGGAAGAGCAGGAACTGAGCGTTTTCAAAGGGCGTATCGCCGGGGTTGAGCAGGTTCACGCCGGTATCGGTGGCCATGGACCAGTTGTTGTGCTTGCCGCTTCCGTTGACCCCGGCAAAGGGCTTTTCATGGAGCAGGCACACCAGACCGTGGCGGGCAGCCACCTTCTGCATGATCTCCATGGTGAGCTGGTTGTGGTCGGTGGCGATGTTGGTGGTGGTGTAGATGGGAGCCAGCTCGTGAGCGGGAGCCACCTCGTTGTGCTCGGTCTTGGCGAGGATGCCCAGCTTCCACAGCTCTTTGTTGAGGTCGGCCATATACTCTGCCACTCTGGGCTTGAGCGCGCCGAAGTAGTGGTAATCCATCTCCTGCCCCTTGGGGGAGCGGGCGCCGAAAAGCGTCCGGCCGGTAAAGCGGAGGTCGGGGCGCCTGTCGTACATCTCCTTGGTGATCAGGAAGTATTCCTGCTCGGGACCCACGGAGGTGCGCACACACTTCACTTCCTCGTTGCCGAAGAGCCGGAGGATGCGCAGAGCCTGCTTGTTGAGCGCAGCCATGGAGCGCAGCGGGGGCGTTTTCTTGTCCAGCGCCTCGCCGCCGTAGGAGCAGAAGGCCGTGGGGATGCAGAGCGTTTTGTCCTTGATAAAGGCATAGGAGGTGGGATCCCACGCGGGGTAGCCTCTGGCCTCAATGGTGGCGCGGATGCCGCCGCTGGGGAAGGAGGAGGCGTCGGGCTCGCCCCGGATCAGCTCCTTGCCGGAGAACTCCATGATCACGCCGCCGTCGGGGGAGGGGGAGATGAAGCTGTCGTGCTTCTCGGCGGTGATGCCGGTGAGGGGCTGGAACCAGTGGGTAAAGTGGGTCGCGCCCTTGGCCACGGCCCAGTCGCGCATGGCGGCGGCCACCGCGTCGGCCACGCCGGGGTCGAGCTCCAGACCCTCGTCCATGATCTTTTTCATGGCGGCGTAGACCTTGCCGGGCAGAGTGGCCTTCATGGCCCGGTCGTCAAATACCATGCAGCCGAAATAATCTTTTACGCTTTTCATTTCAATTCTCCTTTTCTTCGGAAATGCGAAAAGGCGCCTCTAACGGATACAGTTCCATTAAAGACGCCTTTGCCTTTTTTCGTTATTCATCTGCCAAAAGAGAAAGCGCCCCTGAGATTCCTCAAAGACGCCTTTGCCTTCATGCGGGGGATTATACGCTGTGAAAAAGCGTCTGTCAAGCCTGAAATTTCTGTTGACAAAAGTTTTTTTCACAGGTACAATTTTCATCTGTAGAACGGCAGATTTATTGGGAAAACTGACGGCGCACCGGCGCAGGGAGGACGAATATGAAGTACACGGAGCAAGAGGTCATCCAGTTTGTGGAGGAGGAGGACGTAAAGTTCGTTCGCCTTGCCTTCTGCGATGTTTTCGGCAGGCAGAAGAACGTATCCATCATGCCCGGCGAGCTCCGCCGCGCCTTCCGCTATGGCATCGCCATCGACGCCTCCGCCATCCGCGGCTTCGGCGGCGAGGTACACTCGGACATTTTCCTGCACCCCAGCCCGGACACGCTGGCCATCCTGCCGTGGCGGCCGGAGCAGGGCAAGGTAGTGCGGATGTACTGCACCGTCACCTACCCAGACGGCAGCTTCTTCGAGAACGACAGCCGCAGCATCCTCATCCGCGCGGTGGAGGACGCGGCCCGGGAGGGCTACAGCTTCTACTTCGGCGCGGAAATGGAGTTCTACCTCTTCCGGCTGGACGCCAACGGCGAGCGGACGGACATCCCCTATGACAACGCCGGGTACATGGACATCGCGCCCGATGACCGGGGCGAGAACGTCCGCCGGGAGATCTGCCTGATGCTGGAGCGCATGGGCATCAGCCCGGAGAGCTCCCACCACGAGGAGGGGCCCGGCCAGAACGAGATCGACTTCCGCTATTCCGATGCCCTCTCCGCGGCGGACAACGCCATGAGCTTCATCACCGCCGTCAAGACCATTGCCGACCGCAGCGGCCTCTATGCGGACTTCACGCCCAAGCCGCTGGTGGACAAGCCCGGCAACGGCTTCCACATTAACATATCCGTCCGCAGCGCCGACGGCAGCGTCCCCCCGGCGGGGCTGATCGCCGGGGTACTGGAAAACGCCGCGGACATGACCCTCTTCCTCAACCCCACGGACGATTCCTATCGGCGGCTGGGCAAGAGCAAGGCCCCCCGCTACGTGTCCTGGTCCCGGCAGAACCGCTCCCAGCTCATCCGCGTCCCGGCGGCGTGGGGGAGTATGAGCGCATGGAGCTCCGCTCCCCGGATCCCACCGCCAACCCCTATCTGGCCTTTGCCCTGC
>JAGHSH010000043.1 GCA_018065965.1 Candidatus Apopatocola equi | reverse complement strand
GTATAGGGAGAGCGGGGCTCCGCCAGCACTTCCGTGCTCCGGCCCAGCTCCATGCTCCGGCCTCCGCAGAGCACCAGACAGCGATCGCAGAGGGCGGCGACCGTCATATCGTGCGTGATGATCAGTCTGGCAGCCTCCGGGAAGAGCCGATCCAGCAGCGCCATGAAGCCCTCCCGGGCCTGCTCGTCCAGCCCGTTGGTAGGCTCATCCGCCAGAATCAGTCTGGCCTCGGCGCAGGCAGAGATGGCAATGGTCACCCGCTGAGCCATGCCCCCGGAGAGCTCATGGGGGTAGGCGTTCAGTACCCGCTCCGGAACCTCGAAGCCCGCCAGTGCGAGCTTCTCTCCGGCTGCCGCCTCCCGCTTCCGTCCGCTCACGCCCACACGCTCCAGCGAATCGTAGAGCTGACGGCGCACGGTGCGTGCGGGATTGAGAAATTCCAGTCCGTTCTGGGGGATATATACGATCTCTCTGCCCAGATGTGCGGCAAAGTCCCGTTGGTTTTTCAGCTCCGCGCCGAGAAACACCGTCTCGCCGCCTGTCCTCTCCACGTTGTCGGGCAGCAGACCCATCAGAGAGAGCGCCGTCATGGTCTTGCCGGAGCCGGTCTCGCCGATGAGCGCCATGCTCTCCCCGGATTCAAGCTCAAAGGACAGCTCCTGCAGCAGCGGCTTTCTGCCCGCGTCCGTTATGGCGGTGACTGTACCGCTTTTGTAGCTCAGGATCACTTCCGCCATCTCTTCGCGCCCCCTTTATTATAATCATAACACACAACAAAGAGATAGAAAAGCCCCCCGGGGGGATATTCCTCCGGAGGACGTTACATTTTCCTTATATTTGTTTTGTTTCCGACCCTCAGTCCTCCATAAAGTCCCGATAGTCGCCCTCGCTGGCAAAGAGCCGATAGGCTCCTCCCACCAGTCCCATGTACCCGTATCTGACATAATAGCCCTTCATGCTCCCGCACTCCCTTCGTTTTCTTCTGTGACCATTATGCCTTCCGACCTGTCCAAAAAAACGCCCTGCGAATTTTGTTTAGCAGGCCGTCTGCTCTCTTTTCAAGAGACAATTTCCGTGGTATAATGGGCAGAAAAAAGGGAGGACAGACCATGTCAAAAAGCCGTAATCAGAAATCCAAGCTCCTGTATCTGGCAAAGATCCTGCGTGAGGAGACGGACGAGGAGCACGCCCTGACGCTGCAGGAGCTCATTTCCCGGCTGGAGAGCTATGAGATCAGCGCCGACAGAAAGACCCTGTATACCGATCTGGAGGAGCTGCAGCTCTTCGGCATGGATATTATCAGCGAGCGGCGGAACCGGAGCGTATACTACTATCTGGCCTCCCGGGAATTTGAGCTGGCCGAGCTGAAGCTGCTGGTGGACAGCGTTCAGTCAGCCAAGTTCGTCACCGAACGCAAGAGCCGGGAGCTCATCCGGAAGCTGGAATCTCTCGTCAGCGTTCACGAGGCCCGCCAGCTGCACCGGCAGGTGCTGCTCTCCGGCCGGGTCAAGACCATGAACGAAAGCATTTACTACAGCGTGGACAAGCTCCACGCCGCCATCGCAAACAATCAGCAGATCCGCTTTCAGTATTTCCAGTGGAACGTCCGCAAGGAGCCGGAGCTGCGGCACGGGGGCAAATGGTACCGGGTGAGTCCCTGGGCACTGGTCTGGGAGGACGAATACTATTACCTGCTGGCCTACGACCCCGAGAGCGATATGCTCAAGCATTACCGGGTGGACAAGATGCTCCGGCTGCAGGCCGTCAGCGCACCTCGGGAGGGGGAAGAGCTCTATCGGCAGCAGGACGTGGCCCGCTACTCCCAGCGCGTTTTCGGTATGTTCCGGGGCGAGGAGCTGACCGTAACGCTTCTTTGCGAAAACGCCATGGCCGGCGCCATCATCGACCGCTTCGGTAAGGAGCTGCCGTTCATCCGTGAGGACGAAGAGCATTTCACAGTCCGCGTCCGGGTCGCCGCCAGCAGGCAGTTTCTGGGCTGGGTCATCTCTCTGGGCAGCGGCGTGAAGATCACCGCCCCCGAGAGCATGACGGAGGCCATGCGCGCCGAGATCCGGCGGCTGAGCGAGGAATACCCGGAGAGCTGAGGGAGATTTCCGTCCCCGGAAACCGGGGCTGCAAAAAACGCAAAAAAGGCGGTGATTTCATTCACCGCCTTTTTTGCGTTGGCAGGTCATCCGCAGGAGGACCTTTTCTTTCTGTCTGTAAAAAGGATCGTGAGCAGTGCGCCCGCGCTCAGGAGCAGCAGCGCCGTCCAGAGAGGCGCATGGCTGTGATCCCCCGTTGACGGGCCGCCGGGCTGTCCGCTCTTCACGGAGAAGTTTGCCTCCGCAGAGCCGGTGTCGGTTCTGAGCGTAACGGTGTGGGTGCCCACCGAAAGCGTCTGCAGAAAAGACGCCTTCAGGGTAAACGAAAGCGGATCGCCCGAAACCGTGTAGTTCCCGGAGTCGATTTCACGCCCGTCCACCAGCACCGCCTCAAAGTCGGACTTCGATGCATTGGTACCGAAGGTCAGACCCGAGGAGCTTCCCTTGGTGAACGCTCCGTCCCTGCCGGAGGTGATGGAGGGGGGCACCGCAGTCAGCATGGATACTCCGCCCTTTCCGTCTTCTCCCATGGCAAAAGCCGCCGCAGGCAGCTGCAGAAAGATCAGTGTCAGAAGCAGAAAGACCAGATGCTTTCTGTTTTTCATTTTATTCCGCCTCATCCGTTATCCGGGTCAATCAATGCCCTCGATCTCAAACCGCATGGTCGCCGTGTACCTGCCGGGGGCAGCAATATCCCAATCCTCCGCGGCAATGTGGACCTGAATGGTATGCTCTTCCGGTTTTCTGAACTTGTATGTGTACGAATGGGTATCCTCTGCTTCGGCGATATCCTTCAAGGTATACGGAATGATACCGCCCTCCTGGCTCAGGAATGTGCCGTCGTAGAAGGTGACCGCTGCCTGCTGATAAACGCCGAGCTCCAAAGAGTCCACCGACCAGGGCACCGAAGTAAACTCCTGCTTATAGGGTATCTCGACCTGCGCAGGAATGCTGATGACGCACTTCAGAGTCTTGGAATCGTCATTCTTCCATTTTGCCGTAATCGTGATCTCATTGGAGGCAAATGCGGGGTTTGCGCCGTCGCCGATGACTGTCTGGACAGCTCCGGCTTCGTATCCGATGCCGTTCATCTCCCAGCAATCAAACACCTTGCCCTCCGGGGCAGTGAAGCAATCAGCCGGGGGGAAATGGAACTTAAGATCATCAGGGTCATCGGATGTATAGGGCACATAATCACCCTGATTGGGCTCATTCGCATACAGACTGTTTGCTCCGAAAAAACTGTCGCTGCTTTCTCCCGGCTCGATATAAGCAGTCTGAACCGTCTTATATTCTATAATAAGAATCGTTCTCTCTTCAATGTTAAAGGAATAGGATGCATCCATACTGACAAGTGTCTTGCCTGGGTCGGGGTTTGCCGGATCGTAATCCCGCTTCCACCATCCTGAAAATTTTACACCGGCATGCTTGGGAACAGCCGTAATGGTGAGCATTTCACCGCGTCGAAAAAGCATAGGGCCATCCGTATCGACTCCGACAATGTTAAAATACGGTGTGCTTGTAATGTCCAGATGGCAGAAGTCTCCGTCACCCTGCACAAAAACAGCGGTGAGAGTTCTGTCGGCAGTCGCGGTAAACGTGTAACTTGCGCCGGCATTTTCCACCTTTTCGCCGTTTTCCAGCCAGCCGGTAAATATGTAGCCGGCATTGGCTGCGGCAGTGACCGTGACAGAGGCGCCTTCATCGTACGTACCGCCGCCGGTCACCGTGCCGTAATTCTCGGGGCTGGCACTGACAGTGACCGTATACCGAATGGGACCTTCAACGGTCAGCGCCATCTGCACGCCGCCCTCATCGCCATCGTTGTATTCTGCGGCAAAAGCTGCCGTGGGCAGCAGGCTTACTGCCAGCAGCACGGCGAGCAGCAGGGACAATAGTTTCTTCATGCGCATCATCTGTTTTCTCCTTTTTGTGTTCTCTGCCCGTGTTTACGTTATCCAGGCAGCGTTTTTCGCGGGGATATGCCGAAAGCGCAGGGCTGCACCGCCTCCTGCAGCCGTTCCATCGTCTCCATTATCGTTAACGGAAACTCACACTAAATCTCAGTGTGGTCGTATATTTTCCCGGAGCGGCGGCTTCCCAGTCTTCTTTTGCAATATCAATATATGTTTCATATAGCTTGTTTGTTCTGGAAAGTATATACACCTCACGCTGGGCTCCGGGATGGTCTATCTCTCGGCACACTGTGTATGCAATGGTCTGCTCTTCACTATTGGAAAAAGTACCTGCATAAAAAGTGAGATAAAGGAACTCCCTCCCGGCAAGATTCAAACTATCCAGCTGCCAGGTGAACATAGTCTTTTCCTGCATATAGGGTATCTCGATTTTCGCAGGAAGACTGAGAACGCAGGAAGGGATATCGGGTTTGATGTCAGGGTCTCCGTCTTTCCATTTTGCAGTAATGGTCACTTCTCCGCCGGCCAATGCAGGGTTTGTTTTAGGTCCGGTAAAATACTGCTCGGTTCCGGCAGCGTATCCGCTGTCACCCAGCTGCCAGCAGTCAAATACCTTCATTCCCGAGTGGTCAAAGCAATCTCCCTGAGGCAATTTGACCGCCGTTCCGTTGGCGTATGTCGTAAACCGCATTTTACCCGGCAGACTCTGATCCAGCACGGAGCTATCCACCGTGAAGGCTTCACCAAAGCCTTCGCCGGGCTGAACATGGACGATCAGGGCGGGGACAAACACGGCCGTGAGAGC
>JAGHSH010000087.1 GCA_018065965.1 Candidatus Apopatocola equi | reverse complement strand
GTCGCTGACCGATATGAAATACCGATAAGGGAGCTGCCCGCGTCCTTCGACGGACTGCGCATCGTCCAACTCTCCGACCTGCATGGGGCGGAATTCGGCACGGATAACAGCCGACTGCTGGAGAAGGTGCGGCGGGAGAAGCCGGATCTCATTGCTCTGACGGGGGATTTCGTGGCCTCGGCCGGGGATTTGCCGGTTTTCGGGAAGCTGCTGCCCCGGCTGCAGGAGATCGCGCCCTGTTACTATGTGAGCGGCAACCATGAATGGGCCTGCGGCATGATGGAGGGGGTCTCCTCCGCGCTGCGGGAGAACGGCGTGACCTATCTCAATAACCGCTGGGTCTTTCTGGAGCGCGGCGGGGAGCGCCTCTGCCTCTGCGGTGTGGACGATCCCAACAGCTTTGCCGGGATGATCACCCCCGGCGAGCTGATCCGACAGCTTCGGGAGCAGGAGGGGGATATGCCCACAGTCCTGTTGGGACACCGGAACGACTGGCCGGAGAAGTGGCCGGAGCTGGACGTGGATGCGATCCTCTGCGGCCATGCCCACGGAGGCATTATCCGCATCCCCGGCGTTACGGGCGTGCTGGGAACGGGCAGAAGCCTCTTCCCGCCCTATACGGCCGGACTTCACACCAGCGGACGCTATACCATGGCGGTCTCCCGGGGACTGGGGAATATCCACTGCATCCCCCGGGTGTTCAACTGCCCGGAGATCGTGGTGCTGACCCTGAAAAAAGCGGAATAGCCTCCTCTGCCCACGCATATACTGCAGGCAGTTCAAAAAAACGGGGAGGTGGACTGCTTGGAGCGGGATATTGACGATATCATTTTCGGCGAGGAAACGGGAAGGGAAAGCGAGCGCTGAAAAAAACTTCAATTATTTTAACGGATGAAGAAGAAAAGTCTTGACAAAGTCTTCCTCCGTGGTTATAATCAAGCACAAGTTCAGCCTTGAGGAAAGGAGAAGCACAGACCATGAAGAAGATGAGCATGATGATGATGCCGATGTGCATGCCCATGTGCATGTGCATGCGTCAGCACGCTCATTTTTCCGATGTGCTTCCCGAATAACTCAGCTGTGCCGCGAAAGCGGATGATAGAGTGAACTGAGAGGGGCCTCATCGGAGGCCTCTCTTTTTGTTTATGGAAAACCAACAAATTGAAAGAGGAGAAACTGTCATGAAGAAAACCGTATCCCTGATCCTGGCCCTTGTGCTGGCTCTGAGCTGCCTGCTCGTTCTGGGCGGCTGCGGCAAGACCGAGAAGCTGACCGTCGGTATCCCCAACGACACCACCAACGAGGCCCGCGCCCTGCTGCTGCTGGAGGCCAACGGCATCATCAAGCTGAAGGAAGGCGTCGGCATCACCGCCACCGTGATGGACATTGCCGAGAACCCCAAGAACATCGAGTTCAAGGAAGTGGAAGCTGCCCAGCTGCCCAACGTCCTGCCCGATGTGGACTATGCCGTCATCAACTCCAACTACGCCATTGACGCCGGCATCGACCCCATGACCAAGTCCCTCCTCATGGAAGGCTCCGCCTCCGCCTACGCCAACATCCTCTGCGTCAAGGAAGGCAATGAGCAGGAGCCCTGGGCTCTGGCTCTGAAGGCCGCTCTGGAGAGCAAGACCGTTGCCGACTTCATCGCCTCCACCTACGGCGGCGCCGTTGTGGGTGTGGTCGAGAATCCCACCGACGGTTATGACGCTGCCGTTGACTACGCTGCCCTCGCCGGCACCAAGATCACTGTGGCTGCCACTCCCGCCCCCCACGCCGAGATCCTGGCTCTCTGCAAGGACATCCTCGCTGCCAAGGACATCGAGCTCGAGATCATTGAGTTCACCGATTACGTCCAGCCCAACAACGTGGTTGAGTCCGGTGAGATCAACGCCAACTACTTCCAGCACGTCCCCTATCTGGACGACTTCAACGCCCAGAACGGCACCCACATCGTGTCCATCTCCGCTGTCCACGTGGAGCCCATGGGTCTCTACGGCGGCAAGCAGGCTACGCTCGACGCGCTGAAGTGATTCTTCATTTTCTCCCCCGCCGTTTCCGGCGGGGGAGAACCCTGCAGCTCCTGGCTTTTCGGACGGTGGTCCATCCTCCGCGAAGCCAGGCGCTTCAGAATGCAATCGGAAGGGATAGAAAACATATGATAGAGATCAGAAACCTGAGCAAGACCTTTCAGGGCTCCGACGCTCAGGTCGAGGCACTGAAAAACGTGAATCTTACCATCCCCGACGGGGATATTTTCGGCATCATCGGCATGAGCGGCGCCGGCAAAAGCACGCTGGTGCGCTGCATCAATATGCTGGAGCGCCCCACCGAGGGACAGGTTCTGCTGGACGGCAAGGATCTGGGCGCTCTGAGCGATGCGGAGCTCCGGGAGGTTCGCCGCAACGTGACCATGATCTTTCAGGGCTTTAACCTGCTCATGC
>JAGHSH010000281.1 GCA_018065965.1 Candidatus Apopatocola equi | reverse complement strand
TATGGCATAGTTAAGTTTACTGACGAGCGGGAGATTACTTCCGCTCGTCTTCATTTAGTAGCGCAAAATTTGAGGACTCTTTATTTCCTTATTCGGTATAGCGGAGGCGGCTGTCAATTCGACATATTTTCTTGTGATACTTTACCGTACATGAGCATTTGTTGAAGTGTTCATGCACGCCTTTGCGGTAATCCTGACTAAACAGGAAGTATTCTGCTTCCGGTGTGATAAGGAAAAAGGAATGCTCACCCTTTGCAGTTGGCTCACAGTAGATAGTTGCTTTCATAATTGTACCTGACCTTTCGTAAGTTGATTTTTCGTCGTTACTTACATATAGGGTCAAGAAAATGTAGACTTAACATTTATTATCAAAATTGCTAATGGCGATTTCTTACTCGCCATTAGCAATTTTAACTTTGATGCATCAAGTATTTGCCCATCATAGTATTTTTTATTTTCCACAACCGAGTCACTTCAATCTGAAACCCGCTCTTATGTATAACGTCTAATTCCTTGCCTAAGGTACTCCTATTTACATTGATACCATATCTATCGTGAAAAGAATGCATTAACTCGTTGATAGAAAAAGGATGTTCCGCATTAATAGCAGGTAAAGGTGTAAAATCTCAATTTATCTCTGCATCAGATAACGCCAAAATGCTTCAATGCATCCGTAATTGCCTTTTCTTTTTCCGGCGGGCACTGAGGCTGTCTAGCATCTTCAGACTTTGGCTTATTATAACTCTCACCAACTTCAAGACCGTATTTGCGCTTGATCTGAGATATATACAGTGTGGAAACCTTCAATCCGGTCTGTTCAAGAACATGGGCCTTGATCTGCTCATAGGTAGCTTCTCCCCGAAGAAAGGTCGTATCCAGGTTCTCCAGTGAGAAATCCACACGAACCCTTCGACTCGATATCTCGCCCTTGGAAAGAAGAACTACCGTCTCCACATGGCTTGTTCTCGGGAACATATCCACGGCGGAGGCTTCCCGGGGCAGGTAGCCCTTTGCGCGGAAGAGGGCGATATCCCGGGCGAGGGTGGCACTGTCGCAGCTGACATAGACCACACGCCGGGGGTTCATGGCGGCGATGGAATCGATTACGGAGGGGGCAAGCCCCTTGCGGGGCGGGTCTACCACGACCGCGTCCGGGGCGGTACCCCGCCGCTGCAGCTCTGCGGCGGCCTCGGCGGCGTCGGCACAGAGGAACTCGGCGTTTTCTATGCCGTTGCGCTCCGCATTTTCCCGGGCGTTCTTTACCGCGTCGGCAATGACCTCTACGCCGATGACCCGCTCTGCGCCCCTGGCCATGCAAAGGCCGATGGTGCCGGTGCCGCAGTAGAGATCCAGCACCAGGCCGCCGCCCTCCGCCAGAGTATAGCCCACCGCCAGCTCGTAGAGCCGCTGGGCCTGGGGCGGGTTCACCTGAAAGAAGGAGCGGGGAGACAGCTCGAATTTCAGACCGCAGAGCGCCTCCGTCAGCAGCTCGCTGCCCCAGAGCGTTTCCATGCTGCCCTGCAGCACCACGTTGCCCTTCTGCCGGTTGAGACAGAGCACCACGCCGCTCAGCTCCGGCACGGCAGTGCGGAGAGAGTCCACATAGCTCTCCCGGAGCGCTGCGGAGAGGGGAGAGGAGGTGATGAGCGTGACCACGCACTGCCCGCTGAGCCGGGAGGAGCGCACGAACACATGCCGCACGCCGGCCACTCCCTGCTTCTCGTCATAGGCGCGGAGCCGGTGCGCCTCCATCCACGCCACCGTGGCGCGGGCGGCGCGGCGTGCCTCGCTGCGCACCAGCGCACAGTCGGGCGCGGAGACGATCTCATGGCTGCGGGGCCGGTAAAAGCCGGCAGTGATGCGCCCGTCCGCGTCCGTGCCCACGTTGAAGATGGCCTTGCAGCGCTCAAAAGCGTCTGCGTCCGCCCCCACGATGCCGGAAACGCGGAAGTCCGTGCCGCCGATGCGGCGCAGATTCTCATTGACCTTGTTGAGCTTGAAGCGGAGCTCCTCCTCATAATCCATGTGCCGCAGGGCACAGCCCCCGCAGCGGGGAAAGGCCGGGCAGTCGGAGGCGGTGCGGTGAGGATGGGGAGGGGAGAGCAGCTCCATTCCCCGCCCCCAGACTGCATTGCCCTGCACACGGGTGATGCGCACCCGCCACTGCTCTCCGGGCAGCGCCCCGGCAACGAAAACGGCCCGGTTTTCATATCGGCATACGCCCTCGCCCTCACTGCCGTAGGCATCCACGGGGGCGGAAAATTCTTCGTTTTTGGTCATAGCTTTTTTCTCCGAGATATGCTATACTGTCCCGTCGACGGCGGGAAACATACGATATAATACAATATTTTAACATATCGTGATCCGTATGTCGACAGGAAAGGAGAGAAAAATGCAGCTTCTCGAAATGATCTGGACTTTTTTCAAGGTGGGGATCTGCACCTTCGGCGGCGGCTATGCCATGCTGCCCGTGATCCAGCGGGAGGTGGTTGACCGGAAGAAATGGGCCACGCAGGAGGAGATACTGGACTATTATGCGGTGGGACAGTGTACTCCCGGCGTGATCGCCGTGAACACGGCCACCTTTGTGGGCTATAAGCACGCGGGCGTGCTGGGCGGCGTGCTCTGCTCGCTGGGCTTCGTGCTGCCCTCGCTGCTCATTATCCTGTGCATTGCGGCGGTGCTCTCCAACTTTGCGGAGCTCGCTGCGGTGAAAAATGCCTTTGCGGGTATCCGGGTCTGTGTGTGCGTACTGATCCTCAACAGCGTGGTCAAGCTCTGGAAGAGCGCGGTGAAGGATCGGCTGACCCTTTGCGTATTCCTGCTGGTCTTTGCGGCCATGGCGGCGGCGAAGTACGGCTTCGGGGTGAATCTGTCCCCGGTGCTCTTCGTGCTGCTCTCTGCGGTGGGCGGTCTTGTGCTCAACGCACTGGGAAAGGAGCTGAAGTGATGATCTATCTTCGCCTTTTCTGGGAATTTTTCAAGACCGGCCTTTTCTCCGTGGGCGGGGGATTGGCCACGCTGCCCTTCCTCTACGGCATGGGGGAGAAAACAGGCTGGTTCACCACGGCCGATGTGGCGGATATGCTGGCAGTCAGCGAGTCAACCCCCGGCGGCATCGGCGTGAACATGGCCACCTACGCGGGCTATACCGCCGCAGGTGTTCCCGGCGGCATCATCGCCACCCTGGGACTCATTACCCCCTCCATCCTTGTGATCCTGCTGGTGGCTGTGGTCCTTGACCGCTTCCGCCGAAGCCGGGTGGTGCAGAATGCCTTTTATCTGCTGCGCCCCTGCTCCACGGCGCTCATCGCCGCGGCGGGGCTGTCGGTTTTCGTGCTGGTGCTGCTGGAGCCGGGAGCGGCTGCCCTGCTGAGCCTCGTCCGCTGGAAGGCGTTGGCGCTGATGACCGTGCTCTGGCTGCTGACCAATGTGTGCAAACCCACCAAAAAGCTGCACCCCATTGTTTTCATCGCTTTTTCCGCCCTCTGCGGCATTGTGCTGGGACTGGGCGGCGCGTGAGGTTTTCTCTTGCGTAATCCCCGCGATCATGGTAGAATAAAATGCTATTCTGCCGATTGCGGGGATTTTGCCATATGAAAAAGAAATCGGGACTCTGCGCACTGCTGGCGCTGTGTCTGCTGCTGGGCGGCTGCACGCTGCCGGAATATATGAAGCTCAAGGGCGTGAACACAGATACGATCTTCCGGCGGGAAGCGCCCGCCGGCGAGGAAACGAGCCCGACCCCTGCGCCGTCGGAGCGGCCGGACGGCTGCGAGGGCGCGGCGCTGGATCTGCTGGAGGCCGTCCGGGACGGCCGACGCAGTCAGGTGCGCCTTTTCAGCGAGGACGTTCCCGGCTTTGCCGGAGAGAGCCTGCATCCGCTCTTTGCCGCGGCCTACGGCTCCCTGCAATGGAAGCTGCAGGGCTTTAAGGAAAGCGGCAGCGGCTATCTGCTGACCGTGGAGCTCACCGCCCGGGATATGCGCACGGTGCTGCAGCGGCTCTCCGACGCCGTGGAGGAGAGACAGACCCCGGGCTGCGACCGCCCGGCCCTTGCGGAGCAGGTGCTGGAGGAGATCCTCGGCGAGACGGAATACGAAACGGTCACGCGCCGTGTGAGCATGAATCTGAGCCGCGCCACGGGCACCTGGATGCTCCGGGGCAGCGACGAGCTTTACAACGCTCTCAGCGGTTATCTGCTGCAGGGCCTGAAGGAATTTGACCTGAGCGCCTGCCCGCTGAGCGAGGAGAGCATGGAGGACGGCGAGAGCAGCACAAAACAGAACCTCTACAACGGCTGGCAGTGCGGCTTCTCCCTGCTGGGCATCTATCCCGATGCACCCGGCGGTTACACTCTCGCGGTGGAGTGCGTGAACAAGAACGACGGCGAGCGGGTGTTCTCTGCCCGGAACATACTGGTCAACGGTTTTTTGCTGGAGGCGTCCTGGCATGAGACTGTGGGCGCGGGACAGACCCGGAACGGCGGCATCACGATCTCCCGGGGAGAGCTGGAGCGCTGCGGCATCCGCTCCGTAAAAAATATCCGTTTTCTGCTGGAGGAATTTACCACCCATGCATGGCCGGTCTATCCGGAACTCTCGGTGGGCTGCACCGTCTATCCTCACGGACGGGATGACAGCGTTTCCCCCCTGCCGGAGCGCGAGGGGGAAAAACGGCTGATGGACAGCTGGTGCGCGGGCGTGACGGTGCTGGAGATCCGGGACGAGGGCTGCTGGGGCTGCACGCTGCTGCTGGCGGCGGAGAACCGCTCCGGGGAAGAGCTGTGGTTCGGCGTCGGCGAGCTGAGCGCGGACGGTCTGGATTTCGATCCGGGCTGGAGCGTGACGCTTCCGGCCGGAGCCAGAGCCGTGAAGGAGCTGCGCATTCCCGCCGGTGTGCTGCTGAGCTGCGGCAGCGACGGGGTGGAAGCGCTGGACTTCCGCGTGTTCGTCAGCGATCTGGTGAATCTGGACAAGAAGGACGAGGGTATCAGAGAAAAGGGCAGATATACCCTGAGGTTACAGGAATGAAAAATGAAAAAAACGGCATGACTGCCGCCGAAAAAATGAAAGAGCGCACCACCCTCTCTTTTGAGGTCTTTCCGCCCAAAACAGAGGCCGGTACGGAGGCACTGAAGAAGGCGCTGGGCGAGATGAACGCCTTTGCCCCGGCCTGGATCAGCTGCACCTGCGGCGCTTCCGGCAGCGACAAGGGCTGCCAGAACGAGATCCTGGAGGCCATCGGCGCCCTCAACGGCCCGCTGCCCTCCGCCCACTACACCTGCATCCACCGGGAGAAGGAACAGATCCGGGAGGATACGGAGAAGCTGCTCGCCATGGGCGTCGACCATATGCTGGCGCTGCGGGGAGATTTCCGGAAGGGCGAGTGCGCCACCATGGGGCAGTTCTCCCACGCCACGGAGCTGATGGAATATCTGAAGGAGCTCTATGGCGAGCGCCTCCACCTGAGCTGCGCCGGCTTCCCCGAGGGACATATCCAGAGCGACGACCGCCGGGACGACATCGCCTATCTCCGGCGCAAGCAGGATCTGGGCGCAGAGTACATCGTGACCCAGCTGACCTTCGACATGGAGGCCTTCCGGCGCTGGCTCGGCGAGCTGGACCGGGCACGCATCACCCTGCCCGTTTCCGCCGGGGTCATGCCTGTTACCGAGCGGGACAAGCTGCTGCGCCACTGTCTGTCCCAGAACGGCTGCGCCATCCCATCTTCCCTCGCCAGACTCATCTCGCGCTTCTACGATGACCCGGCAGGCTTCCGGGAGGCGGGGCTGGACTACACCGCCGCCCAGATCCGGGAATATATCGCCCTCGGTGTAAACGATCTGCACATCTACACGCTCAACGATCCGGCCGTTACCCGGGAGGTACTGGAGCGCTCCGGCTGCTTCACTGCCCGCTGAGCTGAGGAATTTACCGGCGAACGGCTCCGGGCCGTATTATGTATGTCTGTTTTTTCGCTGCAATTTACCCCGCTTTTCCGGCCGCTCTGTAACCTCAGGTTGCATCGGGGCAAAGGATATATGCTTTTGCAAAACGGGAATTCGTAGTAAATTGTATACGGTTTAATAGAAACAATTATATTTTGTCGCATTCTGTCAGTCAATATGACGGCAGAGACAAATTAGAGGAGGAAAACCAATGGCATTCACCAACAAGCCCCAGGTCTTCAACGCGAAGATCAACCCCATCACTTTTGGCGCTAACGGCCACGAAGTGACTCTCGGCGGCAGCAACGTCTACCCCCTGTACAGCTTCGATGCTCCCATCCCCAACGCTCCCAAGGTGGGCATCCAGATCTCTGACAAGGGCTTTGACGCCACCCTGCCCGAACTGGCCAAGTTCTACGAAGGCTGCAACACCGTCGTTGAGATGGCCAAGCGCGCCGCCTCTGCTGAAGGCGTCGATTTCGTCTGCCTGCGTCTCGAGTCCGCTGACCCCAACGGTGACAACGCCTCCGTTGAGGACTGTGCCGCTCTGGCCAAGGCCGTTGCCGAAGCCATCGACAAGCCCCTGGCTGTCATCGGCTCCAAGAACGTCGAGAAGGACTCCACCCTGCTTGGCAAGGTCGCTGAGGCCCTGAACGGCTACAACCCCCTGCTCCTCTCCTGCAAGGAAGAGAACTACAAGGCCATCGCCGCTTCCGCCATCATGGCTTTCGGCGCCAAGGTCGCCGGCGAGTCCGCCGTTGACATCAACCTGGCCAAGCAGCTGAACGTTCTCGTCAAGCAGATGGGCGTTGCCGCCGGCAACACCGTCATGAACGTCGGCACCGCCGCCGCCGGTTACGGCTTCGAGTACGTCGCCTCCACCATGGATCGCGTCAAGGGCGCTGCCATGACCCAGAACGACGTTGACCTCCAGCTCCCCATCGTGACTCCTCTGGGCGACGAAGCCTGGAGCGTCAAGGAGACCCTCCTTGAAGAGTCCGAGAATCCCGCCTGGGGCGCCCGCGAAGAGCGCGGCATCCAGATGGAGATCTGCACCGCTTCCGCCTGCCTGGCCAGCGGTTCCGACGCCGTTATCCTCAAGCACCCCGCATCCGTTAAGACCATCTCCGCGTTCGTCGCGGCTCTTATGTAAGTTAAGGAGGCACACATACAATGGCACTGAAAGGTCTCGATATTTTTAAGCTTTCCCCCAAGACGAACTGCAAGGAATGCGGCTGCCCCACCTGCATGGCTTTCTGCATGAAGGTCGCTCAGGGCGCTCTGCCCCTCGAGAAGTGCCCCCACTTCTCCGCTGAGGCCATCGCTACCCTGTCTGAGGCTACTGCTCCTGCTATGAAGACTCTCGAGCTCGGCGAGTACAAGCTCGGCGGTGAGACTGTCCTTTACCGTCACGACAAGACTTTCGTCTCCCACACCCTCTACGGTGTGTATCTGTGCGACTGCATGGACGATGTCGATGCCCGCATCGAGAAGATCAACAAGGTCGACTACGACCGTATCGGCGAGCGTATGCACGTTGAGACCGTCACCGTCGCCCACAATCCCGACAAGGCCGCCGAAGACTTCCTCGCTCTGGTCGAGAAGGTCAAGGGTCTGGGCCACCCCGTGATCGTTGAGGTCTGCTGCGCCGATCTGGCTGCCAAGGCTCTCGAGATCCTCAAGGGCGTTCCCACCATCCTGAACGCTGCCAATGCCGAGAACTACGAGGCTATGAACAAGGTCGCCACCGAGGCCGGCGCTCTGCTGGGCGTCACCGGCGCTGACCTGAACGAGCTGTCTGAGACCATCGCCAAGATCGAGGCTCTGGGCAACAAGAAGCTGGTCCTCGACGTGGGCACCGCCTCCATGAAGGACGCCTTCGCCAACGCCGTGCAGATCCGCCGCTCCGCTCTGCTGGAGACCTTCCGCACCTTCGGCTATCCCACCATCGTCAACGCTGCCAAGCTGGCCATGGGCGACAGCCACATGCAGATGGCCCTCCTGGCCCTCTTCACCGCTCGCTACGGCTCCATCGTGACCGTGGAAGAGATGGACTACGCCAAGGCTCTGCCCGTGTACGGTCTGCGTCAGAACCTCTTCACCGATCCTCAGAAGCCCATGAAGGTCGAGCCGGGCATCTACCCCCTCAACGGCGCCGACGAGAACGCTGTCTGCGTCACCACCGTCGACTTCGCTCTGACCTACTTCACCGTTTCCGGTGAGCTGGAGCGCTCCGGTGTTCCCATGAACCTCCTCATCTCCGATGCCGGTGGTTACTCCGTTCTGACCGCTTGGGCTGCTGGCAAGCTCTCCGCCGGCTCCATCGCCAAGTTCATTGCTGAGTTCGACATCGAGAACAAGATCAAGAACCGCACCCTCATCATCCCCGGCAAGGTCGCCATCCTGAAGGGCGAGCTCGAGTCCAAGCTGCCCGGCTGGACCATCGTCATTGCTCCCAACGAGGCTGTTGAACTTGTTAAGTTCTTCAAGGACAACAAGTTCTAATATATACAACCAAACCATTACAGAACAGGAGAAGCAAAATGGCAAAGTTTGTTACCATCGGTGAGAGAATTCACTGCATTTCCCCCGTCATCCGCAAGGCTATGGATGAGCGCGATCCCGCTCCCATCCTGAAGCGTGCCAAGGAGCAGATCGATGCCGGCGCCACCTATCTGGACGTCAACATCGGACCTGCCGAGTCCGACGGCGAAGAGCGCATGAAGTGGGCTGTCCAGCTGCTGCAGGACAACTTCGACAACGTGCCTCTGGCTCTGGACACCTCCAACAAGAAGGCCATCGCTGCCGGCGTTGAGGTTTACAACCGCACCAAGGGCAAGCCCATCGTCAACTCCGCCGATGCCGGCGACCGTATCTCCTACATCAACGTCGCTGCTGACTGCGACGCCATCGTTATCGCCCTCTGCTCCAAGGCTGGCGTTCCCGCCGGTGTTGACGAGCGTATGGGTTATCTGATGGAAATGCTCGAGCTCGGCATGGGCCTGGGCATGGAGCCCGATGATATGTGGTTCGATCCCCTGGTGGTCGTCGCCAAGGGCATGCAGGATCAGCTGGGTGACGTTCTGGAGGCTCTTCGTCAGTTCTCCGAGCAGGGCTTCAAGTCCACCGGCGGCCTGTCCAACGTCTCCAACGGTATGCCCAAGACCCTGCGTCCCATCATGGACTCCGCCTTCATCGCCATGTGCATGCAGGCCGGCATGACCTCCGCTATCATCAATCCCTGCGACCAGCGCATGATGGAGACCATCAAGAGCTGCGACATCGTGAAGAACAACGTTCTTTACGCTGACTCTTACCTCGACCTGTAAGCAATCCCGATACACAGCCCCTGCAGGTGCCTGCCGGCGCAGGCAGGGGCTTTGTATAAATAGGAAGATAGGCAAAATAAAACATCGGAAGGATGGCAAAACATGAGTGAAGTTTTCCAGATGACGACTGTTGAACAGATGGAGGCTGACACCGCACGGCTGCATGAGACTGCTGTGAAGGTGGGCATCGATGTCTGGCAGGATCGCGTCAAGAACCAGACCCCGCACTGCGGTTTCGGCGAAAAGGGCATCTGCTGCCGCATTTGCTCCATGGGCCCCTGCCGCATCTCCCCCAAGGCCCCCAAGGGTATCTGCGGCGCCAACGCTGCTACCATTGCCGGCCGTAACTACCTGCGTATGGCTGCCGGCGGCGCTTCTGCTCACTCCGACCACGGCCGCGAGTGCGTGTGGAAGATGGCTGACTCCTCCGCTGACGGCTGGTACCACGTCCGCGACGAGAAGAAGCTGATGAACCTCGCCCACGAGTGGGGCGTTGAGACCGAAGGCCGCGACCTCTACGACATCGCTCACGAAGTCGCCGAGCTGGGCCTGAACGAGTACGGCAAGATCCGCGGCTATCAGCGCTGGACCGACCGCGCCACCGAAGAGCGCAAGAAGGTCTGGAACGAGCAGGGCATCATGCCCCGTGCCGTTGACCGCGAGGTCGTTACCTGCATGCACATGACCCACATGGGCTGCACCGCTGATGCTGAGGCTCTGGTTCGCCAGGCTCTGCGTGTCGGCATGGCCGACGGCTGGGGCGGCTCCATGGCCGGCACCGAATTCACCGACATTCTCTACGGCACTCCCATGCCCAAGGAAACCGCCGGCAACCTGGGCTGCCTGGAGAAGGACATGGTCAACATCGTCTGCCACGGCCACGATCCCGCCGTGTCCGAGATGATCGTTACCCTCTCCGAGACCAAGGAGATGCAGGACCTGGCCCGTGCCAACGGCGCCAAGGGCATCAACATTGTTGGTCTGTGCTGCACCGCCAACGAGATCGCCATGCGTCATGGCGTCAAGATGGCCGGCAACTTCCTGCAGCAGGAGAACGTGCTCCTGACCGGCGTTGTGGAAGCTATCTGCGTTGACGTGCAGTGCATCTTCCCCAACATTGGACCTCTCAGC
>JAGHSH010000177.1 GCA_018065965.1 Candidatus Apopatocola equi | reverse complement strand
GGTAATATCCAGCTCGTAGAGACCGCCGAAACCGCCCACCTCGCCGCATACGCCCTCCGTCAGGGTACGGGCAATATGCTGCTTCATGAGCTCAACGGCCTTGTAACCGGCAGTAATGTCTACCCCGGCGGCGGCATACGCCCCGGATGCGGAATTTTTCATGCCTTACTCCTTTCCGTCCCAGCAATAGGTGCAGATGCAGTCCTTGGGCAGACCTATTGCCTCCTGAATGCCGTCTATGGTCTGATACTCCAGAGAAGAGAAATGCATTTTTTCACAGATCGCACGGCGCATAGCCTTGCCCCGCTCCGTGTGGGGATCGGCATACTCGTCCAGATGCTTCTCTCCCTCTTCGCCCTCCAGCTCGGAAATGATGCTCCGGCACAGCAGATCCATATCCCCGTTGCTGCGGGAGAAGTTCAGGAACTTGCAGGCATACATCACAGGCGGGCAGGCAGAGCGCATATGCACGCTCTTTGCGCCGTTATCATAGAGGAAATCGACCGTTCCCTTAAGCTGGGTGCCGCGGACGATGGAATCGTCCACAAAGAGGAGATTCTTATCCCGGATCAGCTCCTTCACCGGGATCTGCTTCATTTTAGCGACCACATGACGGCTGTCCTGATCGGCGGGCATGAAGCTGCGCAGCCAGGTCTGTGTGTACTTGATAAAGGGACGGGCAAAGGGCGTATGGGAGCCATTGGCATAGCCGATGGCATGGGGCGTGCCGGAGTCGGGCACACCGCCCACATAGTCCAGCTCCTCGGGCATCGTGCCGTTCTCCCGGTCGTTGCGGGCCAGGATCTCACCGTCCCGATAGCGCATCTGCTCCACGTTCACCCCGTCATAGGAAGAGGTGGGAAAGCCGTAATATGTCCAAAGGAAGGCACAGGTACGTTTATGGGGAAGGGCGGGCAGAAGAGTTTTTACACCCTCCGGAGAGATCTCCGCGACCTCGCCGCTGCCCAGCTCATAGCAGGTTTCAAAGCCCAGCTTCTCGTAGGCAAAGGGTTCAAAGGAGACACAGCAGGCGCCTTCCCGTCTGCCGACCATCACGGGCAGACGGCCCATTCTGTCCCGGGCAGCTATGAGCGTGCCGCGCTCGGTAAGGATCAGGATCGCCGCTGTACCGTCAATGCGTTCCTGCGCGAAACGGATCCCCTCGGCAAAGCTGCTCTTCTGATTGATGAGCGCCGCCACCAGCTCTGTGGGATTCACCGCTCCGCCGGTCATGACGTCGAAGTGGCCGCTGCTGTAGGCAAGATAGTTCTCGATCAGCGCATCCGAATTGTTGATCACGCCCACCGCGCAGATGGCATAGACGCCAATGGCGGAGCGCATCAGCAGGGGCTGAGGGCCGGAATCGTTGATGGCGCCGATGGCCGCGTGGCCCCTCATTTCCGAGAGCGCCTGCAGAAACTTTGTGCGGAAGGGTGTATTGGTGATGCTGTGGATCTCACGCTGAAAGCCGATCTCCGCATCCACTGCTGCCATACCGCCGGTTTTTGTTCCGAGATGAGAATGGTAGTCCGAGCCGTAATACACATCGGATATCGCATTGCTCTGCCCGGTAACGCCGAAAAAAGCACCCATTTCTGCCTGCCTTAACGGAAGAACAGCTCAGAGAGCGTCATGGCTGCAGATACTCGCCGTCCCGATAGACACGCATATTGCCGGAGGCGATCTCATCGATGAGCATGACCTTTCCGTCCTCATCGTAGCCGAACTCGAACTTGATGTCATAGAGCTCCAGCCCCTTCTCCATCATGTCCTCATAGACGATCTGGGTGATCTGGCGGGTCATCGTCCGGATCTCATCGTACTGCTCGGCGCTCATGATGTTCAGCGCCTCCAGAGCGTCCTGAGTGATGAGGGGATCGCCCCGGTCATCGTCCTTGATGGTCATTTCCACATAGGCAGGGAGCTTGGCTCCGTTCTCAATGTAATCGCCGTAGCGGCGGAAGAAGCTGCCCACGGCACGGTAGCGGCAGACGACCTCCAGACCGCGGCCGAAAACCTTGGCTGGCAGGACTTCCATGGTGGTGTTCTCCAGATCGGCGCTCACAAAGTGGGTGCGGATGCCGGCGGCGTTGATCTTCTCAAAAAAGTGAACGCTCATGCGAAGATTTACATCACCCACGCCGTCGATGGTCAGACCGACGCTGTTTTCACCGGGATCAAAAACTCCGTCCTTGCCGGTGCAATCGTCCTTGAACTTGAGGAGGTAGTGGCCGTTGTCGAGCTTGAAGACATTCTTGGTCTTGCCGGTGTAAATCAGTTCCATTTTTGCGATCTCCTTTTTTCAGTGATTGTATTTTTCAAATATGGCTTTATCCTTTTCAAGAACCTTCTTCGCGTCCTGCTCGCGTTTTTCCGTCAGCTTTTTCGTCAGCTCCGGTTCGCTGAGAGCAAGGATCTGCACAGAAAGCAAAGCGGCATTGACGCCACCGTCTACCGCAACCGTGGCCACCGGGATCCCGGAGGGCATCATCACAGTAGATAGAAGGGCATCCATGCCGTTGAATGCAGCCGAGCTGCAGGGTATTCCTATAACGGGTAAAACAGTATTTGCCGCCAGTGCGCCTGCTAAATGAGCCGCCATACCGGCGGCGGCTATGAGTACGCCAAAGCCCGCTGAGGCTGCACCCCGGGCGAAGCTCCTCGCCTCCTCCGCCGTTCGGTGGGCAGAATATACATGCACCTCATGGGGGCCTCCGAAGCTCTGCAGTACAGCGATGGCCTTTTCCAGAACAGGCAGGTCGCTGTCGCTGCCCATAATGATTCCGACTTTCTTCATGGGTTTCTCCTTTCTGCAGTCAGATTGCGGAAAATAAAAAATCCGGACAATCTGCGCGCAAAATCAGCGTGCAAGACTGCCCAGACGGTCGGCATTTATCTTTCCCTGCTCCTTTGTGGTACACTCCACTCATCCGTCAGTCACAGGAAACATCTTTTGCACAGAAATAGTAACATTTTCTCTGATTTCTGTCAAGATTGCGTTCGTTTGCTAATTTCATGAATTCATGCAAATGAGGCAGAAAAAAATGTGCAATATTTACAAGTTCCCATTTTAGGGGTCTGCCGTGTCTCCCTTTCGCAAAAAAAAACAGCAGAAGGAGAAAAAAGCAGAAAAAAGGACTTGATTGAAAGGCAGTCAAAGAATAAAATAGGGTAAGCGGAAATCAAAACTCTCCACGAAAAGGAGTAAAACATGGATAACAGACCTCAGGGAAGAGAAAAGAATATCACCGGCCAGGGCAAGGGCATCCAAAAGCGCGGTGACGGACTGGGCACCGGCAAGGTCGGCGGCTCTGCCGGGATCCCCGCAGGCGGTGCAGCCCCCTCCGGCAGCGGCGGCGGAAAACGCAGCGGGGGCAGCGGCGGCGGTCTGCTGAAGCTGGTGCTGCTGGCAGCGGCCCTTCTCGGCGGCGGCTACGGCACCGGGATGCTGGGCGGCGGAGAGGCTCAGAGTGCGCCCCCCGTGCAGACGCCCCAGCCCACTGCCTATGCCTACACGCAGCCTCAGCAGCAGAGCGGCATTTCCCCTTACGGCGGCCTGCTGGAGAGCCTTCTGGGCGGCAGCATGAGCAGCGGCGCGCAGCAGTATGGCAGTCAGAGCACCGCAGGCATGACGCAGGGCTACTCCAACCTGACACAGGGCTTCAACTATGCGGATATGTTCGGCGGCGCCTCCTCCTTTACGCAGCCCTCCAATGCCGGCTGGGCAGCCAAGGCAAACACCGGCGTGCTCAATACCGAAGTTGCCAAGGGCGCGGCAGCCAAGCGCACGAAGCTCTACGGCAACGGCAAAGATACGGTCACCGTCATGCTTTATATGTGCGGCAGTGATCTGGAATCCCGCAGCGGCATGGCTACCAAGGATCTGCAGGAGATGCTCAATGCCGATGTGGGCAGCAATGTGAACCTGATCATCTACACAGGCGGCTGCTCCGGCTGGCGGAACAACGTCATGAGCAGCTCCGTCAACCAGATCTATCAGGTCAGAGACGGACAGCTCACCTGTCTGGAGAGGGACTGCGGCAGCGTTTCCATGATGAAGAGCAGCACACTCAGCGGCTTTATCGCCTACTGTGTCAAGAACTTCCCCGCCAACCGGAATATGCTCATTCTCTGGGATCACGGCGGCGGCTCCGTGAGCGGCTACGGCTATGACGAGAAGTATCGCAGCAGCTCCATGACTCTCAAGACGCTCAACGAGGCTCTCCAGGCCACAAGAACCACCTTTGATTTCATCGGCTTTGACGCCTGTCTGATGGGCACGGTGGAAACCGCCCTGACCATGGCACCCTATGCCGACTATCTGATCGCCTCTGAAGAGACGGAGCCCGGCGTGGGCTGGTATTACACCAACTGGCTCACCGCCCTCTCCCGGAACACCTCCATCCCCACAACCCAGCTGGGAAAACAAATCATTGACGACTTTGTGGACGTGTGCGCACAGAAATGCCGCGGACAACAGACCACCCTTTCCCTTACCGACCTCGCTGAGCTGAGCGCCCTGGTGCCCAAGAGCTTCAATGCCTTTGCTTCCTCCACCGCCAAGCTGCTTGCCAACGACGGCTATGCCACCGTGTCCAATGCCCGCTCCTCCACCCGTGAATTCGCTTCCTCCGAAAAGCTGGATCAGGTGGATCTGGTGCATATGAGTCTGAATCTGAATACGCCGGAGAGCAAGGCGCTCTCCGAAGCGATCCTCTCCGCGGTCAAATACAACCGCACCTCCTCCAACATGACTAACGCATACGGCCTTTCCGTGTACTTTCCCTATAAGCGCAGCAGCCAGCTCGGCACGGCAGTGTCGAACTATGAGGCTGTAGGCATCTCCCCGGAATACAGCGCCTGCATCAAGCAGTTCTCTGCTCTGCAGTCCGGCGGTCAGAGTGCGGCAGGCATGACAAGCCCCCTCGGCCCCCTCACCGGCGGCAGCCCGTCCGGCGCAGGCGGGATCGACTCCGCCGATATGCTCACCTCCCTGCTCTCTCAGCTGCTGGGCGGCGGCATGATCGACAGCGGCAGAAGTGCTGCCTACATTCTGGACAACAGCTTCGATGCCAACGCCCTCTTCTGGCAGGATCGCGGTGAGGGCAGCGCCCTGTATCTGAACGAGGAGCAGTGGGCGCTGGTGCAGGAGCTGGAGCTGAACGTGTTTGTGGACGTCGGCGACCGCTACGCCGATCTGGGTCTGGCCAACACCCTATCCTTTAACGCGGACCGCGCTATCAGCCGTTACTATGACAACACCAGGCACGACAATGAA
>JAGHSH010000195.1 GCA_018065965.1 Candidatus Apopatocola equi | reverse complement strand
GTATACAATTCCATGCGTATATTATACATCAAAATTCTTACGTTTTCAAGGAAAAAATTACAGCAAATGAAAAACCCGCCGAATTGCTTCGGCGGGTGTGTGCGAAAAAGAGGGGAAGGATTTACTCCTCGTCCATCTCAGGGGCAACGCCGGTGGCAGAGCCGTCAGCGCCGACCTCATAGACCAGAGCGTCCTCTTCGGGAGCAAGCTCTTCCTCTTCCTTCTCCTCGCGGGCTGGGGCGGGAGCGGGCTCGGAGAGAGCGCGGATGGAGAGGGAGATCTTCTGCTTCTCGAAATCGATGTTGGTGATCTTGGCATCGACCACATCGCCCACGGTCAGGACTTCGCCGGGCTGGGCAATGCGGCGGTTGGCGATCTGGGAAATGTGGATCAGGCCGTCCACGCCGGGCAGAACCTCGGCGAAGGCGCCGAAGGGCATGAGCTTGACGACGGTGACCTTGGCCACATCGCCGATGGCGTAGGTATCGGTGAAGCGCTTCCAGGGGTTCATCTCAGGATCGCGGTGACCCAGAGAAATCTTGTGCTTCTCGGTGTCCAGCTTGATGACATAGACGTCGATCTTGTCGCCGATGTTGAGAACATCAGAGGGCTTGTTGATGCGGTTCCAGGAAATCTCAGAAACGTGAACCATGCCGTCCACACCGCCGATGTCCACGAAAGCGCCGAAGTTAGTCATGGACTTCACGGTGCCCTCGTAGTGCTTGCCAACCTCGATCTCGTTCCAGATCTGCTCGGCGCGCTCCTTGCGCTCCTTAGCAGTCACGGCACGGATGGAGCCCACCACGCGCTTGCGGCCGCGGTTGACCTCGGTGATCTTCAGGCGGACGGTCTTGCCCAGCAGCTCGCTCATGGCAGCCTCACGGGGCAGATCGGTCTGGGAAGCGGGAACGAACACACGGATGCCGCGGATGTTGACCACGACGCCGCCCTTGTTGTCCTCGGTGACCTTGCCTTCCAGAACGGTGCCGTCAGCAGCAGCGTTCTCCACATCGCTCCAGGAGCGGATGGAGTCCAGACGGCGCTTGGAGAGGGCGACGGTGCCCTCCACATCGTTCACGCGAACAACGCAGGCCTCGATCTGATCGCCCACGTGCACGGCATCCTCGATCTTGGTACCGTCCTCGGTGAATTCCTCCGTAGCTATGTAGCCGGAGTGCTTGGTGCCCAGATCGACGATGACTTCGGTAGCGGTAATGCCCACCACATAACCGGTGACAGTATCACCGTTATAAATCGTTCTGATGGAATCCTCCAGCAGCTCGTCAAAAGACTTCTCAGCCTCAGGCTTTTCCTCAGTCATTTCCTCGGGATTGATTTTGATCTCATCGCACATTTTGTTTACTACCTCCTTTATAATCCACGACGGTACAGATGCACCGGCGCTGATACCAACGGTATCGCAGTCGCTCCAACGACTGCATTCGAGCTCCTCCGCCCCGGAGACGAAATCCACCCGGGGGCACTTCTCGGCACAGAGCTCGTAGAGGTGCCGACTGTTGGCACTGCTGCGGTCACCTACAATGACCATAGCATCGCATTTCTCCGCCAAGGTGCGGGCTTCCCGCTGCCTTGTAGAAGTAGCCGCGCATATTGTATCAAATATTTTTGGCTTTGTATACAATTTTTTTAGGAAATTTACGATTTGTACATGTTTTTCGCGAATCTCCGTAGTCTGGAATACTACAGTTAGCGGTTCTGCACAAAGAGAAGCCTCTTCCCGGAAGAGCCGCTCCGTTTCCGCAAGGGTTTTGACCACAAAGCTACGTTGGCACCAGCCCCGGATGCCCTGTACCTCCGGGTGCTCCGCCGTTCCCACGATGAGTACGGTGCGCCCCTCCTCGGAGGCTTTGCGGACGATGCGGTGGATGGCAGCCACCCGGGGGCAGGTCGCATCCACGATCTGCGCAGCTTTCTCCTCCAGCGCCCGGTAGACGCTCTCGCCTATGCCGTGGGAGCGAAGGACAACGGGAGCGCCCTGGGGCAGCTCGTCCACGCTTTCGATGCATTGCAGTCCCCTTGCGCTCAGCTCCCCCACCACGGCGCTGTTGTGGATCAGCTCGCCGAGACAGTAGCAGCCGCCCCGCTCAAGCTGTTCCTCCGCCATGCGGATGCTGCGCTCCACGCCGAAGCAGAAGCCGGCGCTCTCGGCCACGAAGAGCTTCCTCACCGGTTCATCACTCCGCTGATCAGTGCGCTGAGAGCCTCGATGCTCTGCTCCAGCGAAAGCTCGGTGGTATCGAGCAGAACGGCGTCCTCCGCAGCCTTCAGGGGGGCGGCGGCACGCTGAGAATCCCGCTCATCCCGCTCCTTCATGTCCCGGAGCACCTCCTCCAGACTGATGACAGCGCCCTTCGCCTGCAGCTCCTTGAGCCGCCGCTGCGCCCGCGCCTCGGGGCTGGCGGTGAGAAAGACCTTGATATCGGCCTGCGGCAGCACCACGGTGCCGATGTCGCGGCCGTCCATGATCACACTGTTCCTTTCGGCCAGAGAGCGCTGCATATCCATCAGGAAAGCACGCACAGCTGCAATGGCGGATACCTTGGAGGCAAAGGCGCTGACCTCCGGCGTCCGGATGAGGCCGTTCACATCCTCATTGCCGAGGAACATATGCTGGCCGTCCTCACTGTGGCGCAGATCCAGCTCCAGTCCGGTGAGTAGTGGGAGTACCTGCTCCGGCTCATCGGGCGCAATACCCGCACGCAGAGCCGCCAGCCCCACCGTGCGGTAGATGGCGCCGGTGTCTACATACAGAAAGCCGAAACGCTCGGCGCACCGTCTGGCCAGAGTGCTTTTGCCCGCTCCGGAGGGGCCGTCTATGGCAACGCTGTAGTTCTTTTCCATTTCTCCTGCTCCTATGCGTTATTGGCTGCGCAAACAGCCGTGCTCCAGGCGATCTGCAGATTAAAGCCGCCGGTATAGCCGTCGAGATCCAGAATTTCCCCGGCAAAAAAGAGGCCGGGCACGATCCTGGATTCCATGGTTCTGGGGTTGACCTCTGACACATCGATGCCGCCGGCAGTGACGATTGCTTCCTCCACCGGGCGCAGAGCGGTCACCTGCAGCTCAAAGTGCTTGATGAGCTCTGCGAGCGTCTGCCGCTGGGCGCGGGTCACGGCATTCACTCTGCATTCCGGGTCGATCCCGCTGCGGCGGATGATCACGGGGATGAGCTTCTGCGGGAGAAGCGCATCCAGAGAATTTTTGAAGCAGCGATTCAGATTTTCACCGAAGTCCCGAAGCAGCCTCTCATCCAGCTTCTCGGGCGTAAGGCCGGGCTTCAGATCGATGCTCAGCCGGTAATCGTCCTTTTCGTGCATATGTACGCTGGCAGAGAGCACCAGCGGACCGGACACGCCGAAATGCGTGAAGACCATTTCGCCCAGCTCCTCAAAAATGAGCTTGTCCCCCCGGTAGGCGCGGAGGGTGACATTCCGCAAGGACAGCCCCTGCAGCTCGGCACAGTCGGGCCCCGCCTCCAGCGGGATGAGAGAGGCCACCGGCTCCACAACGGTATGCCCCAGCATCTTCGCCATCCGATAGCCGTCACCGGTGGAGCCGGTGAGCGGATAGGACAGGCCGCCGGTGCAGAGGATCACCGAGGGAGCAAAAAAGCTGCCCCGGTCGGTCTTTACGCCGCTGACAGCGCCGTTTTCCGTCAGGACAGACAGCGCCCGGGCCTTCTCCACACGCACGCCGCCCTCGTCCATGGCCCGGCGCAGGGCATTGACGATGTCGGCCGACTTATCCGACGCGGGGAACACCCGGTCGCCCCGCTCCACCTTCAGCGCCACGCCCCGATCGGTGAACCAGGCCTCGGTATCTGCAGGGGTAAAGCGGTAGAGGGCGGATTTCAGAAATTTCGGGTTGCGCACCACACTTTTGAGAAAGGTGGGGCAATCGCAGTGATTGGTCACGTTGCAGCGGCCCTTGCCGGTAATGCGGAGCTTGCGTCCGCACTCCCGCTCCGGCTCCAGCACCGTTACAGCCTTCCCCAAAGCGGAGGCAGCGGCAGCCGCCATCATCCCCGCGGCGCCGCCGCCGATGATGATGACGTCAGCTGTCAAGTTTTTCGTAGACATCGTATTCGCTCCAGATCTTCTCCAGCTTGTGATAAGTATCAGAGAGGTTATCGGGCCGCTGGTAGCCCACCGCCACGATCAGAGCATTGATCAGACTCATGGGAGCGACCAGAGAATCCAGGAAGGAGACCATATCGCTCTTGGCGTAGAGGATAATGTCCGCCACCTTCAGGAAGGGGCTGCTCTCGCCGTCGGTGATGCCGATGACCGTAGCCCCGGTGGATTTGGCAAACTCCATGGCCTTGATGGTCTTGGAGGAGTAGCGCGGGTAGGAAATGCCGATGAACACATCGCCTTCGCCGATGCGGAACACCTGCTCGTAGACCTCGCTGACGGAGGTATCGTGCACCAGACGCACGTTGTCCAGCATCTGATTGAGATAGAAGCCCATGAAGCTGGCCAGAGAGGTGGAGGAGCGCATGCCGACGATGTAGATGGTCTTTGCGTTCAATATGGCCTGCACAGCCGCGTTGAAGCTGTTCCGGTCGATCTCCTGCAGCGTGGTCTGGAGCTTTTCAATGTCGGTGCCCAGCACGCTCTCGATGATATTGTCATGGCCGATGATCTCCTTGGCGACCTCAATGCGCTGCACCGCCGTGAGACGGTTGCGCACCATGTCCTGCATGGCCCGGCGCATATCGGGATAGCCGTCATAGCCCAGGGCGGATGCAAAGCGCACCACGGTGGACTCGCTGACGCCCACCATGCGGCCCAGCTTGTCGGCGGTCATAAAAGCGGCCTTATCGTAATTTTCGGTGATATATTTCGCAATCTGCTTCTGCCCCTTGGAGAAGCGTCTGTTCTCCTTGTTGATGAGAGTCAGTATGTCTCTTTCCATAAGAGCCTCCGGTGACGGTATTAGGGAAAGCCCCTTAGTTAGTTTAAGACAAAGCAGGAAAAAATGCAAGGAGAAATTGCAAATAATTCAAAAACTAATTACACTTCTATAATTTTATCGGATGGAATGCAGGAACTGCACCTCTTCCGCTGTAAGAACCCGCCATTTTCCCGCAGGCAGAGTGCCCAGCTCGATCTCACCCTGACGGATGCGCCGGAGCCGCAGCACCTGCAGCCCCACAAGGGCGCACATGCGCCGGATCTCCCGGTTTTTCCCCTCATGAATGGTCATACGCAGCACGGCCGTGTCGGCAGAGGCGCGGACGAGCTCCACCTGCGCCCCCTGAAAGCGGGTGCCGTCCGCATCGGTAAGGGGATGGGTGAGCTTCTCTGCGGCGGCACCGAAGCCGCTGCCGCGTACCTTGACCAGATAGGTCTTGGGGATCTGATGGGACGGGTGCATCAGAGCGTTGGCCGCCGCCCCGTCATCGGTCATGATCAGCAGCCCCTCACTGTCAAAATCCAGCCGCCCCACCGGGTAGAGCCGCACGCCCACGTCTGCCACCAGCTCCGCCACCGTGGGCCGTCCCCGCTCGTCGCTGAGGGTGGTCACATAGCCCTTGGGCTTGTGGAGCAGGATATATGTACGCTCCGGCGCAAGGGAGACGCTTTTCCCGTCTACGCAGACGGTGTCCCCCTCCCCCGCGCCGTCACCCAGTGACGCCGTGACGCCGTCGACCGTGACGCGGCCTGCCTCGATCCATTTTTCTGCCTCCCGGCGGGAGCAGAGTCCCGCCGCAGAGAGGTATTTCTGTAAGCGCATCATGCTGTTCCTTCTGCTCCGCCGCATAGAGCGGCAGAGTCTCGCTTCTGTCTTCTATCCGCACTTCCAGCCGTCCCAGCGCCCGATCCGGACTGACAGGTGCAAAGACGAAGGGAGGCAAATACAGTCTTTTTTCAATGGGACTACCCCTGCGGATGCAGAGGCGCAGTCCCGCCCGGGGTGCAAGGGGAAGCGTACTCTCCTCCCCGCCCAGCAGGGGCAGAGAGGCCTGCACGCTGCAGGCGTCCACGGAGAAGAGCTCATAGTCCCCATAAGCCGCCTCATAGAGAGCCGCGTGATCCGCCCAGTCGCTGCGGTCATTGAGCGTGACACAGATGAGCCGCAGGCCGCCGCGCTCACAGGCCGTTACCAGACAGCGCCCTGCCGCCTTTGTGTAGCCGGTCTTGCCGCTGAAAACTCCCTCGCAGCGGCTCAGCAGCCGGTTGTGGTTCTGCAGAGTCCTCCCGGCGGCGGTAAGCTGCGTACAGGCTGTGATCCGGCAGAAATCCGGATTCTGCAGACAGGCAGCCATCAATCGGGACAAATCCAGCGCCGTGGTATAATGGTCGGGCTCGTGAAGTCCGTTCGGGTTTACATAATGTGTATTTTCCATTCCAAGTTCTGCGGCTTTTTCGTTCATAAGCGTGCAAAAATCCTCTACGCTGTCCGAAACGTGATAGGCCAGTGCCAGAGCGGCATCGTTGCCGGAGGCAAGGAGCAGCCCGCAGAGCAGCTCCTCCACGCTGAGAAGCTCCCCGCTGCGCAGATACATGGAAGATCCCTCCGCGCCTACGGCTCTCTCGTCCACACAGACCTCCGCGGACAGCCGGCAGCGCTCCAGCACCACCAGCGCGGTCATGAGCTTGGTCGTGCTGGCCATGGGCAGCGGCGTCTGCTCATCGTGGGCATAGAGCACTTCTCCCCCATCCGCATGGACGAGAACCGCCGCTGCGGCGGAGTCGGAGAAGGCTGCATAGGCCGGAAGCGTCAGCAGCAGGAGCAGAGCGGGAAGGAAAAGGCATTTCTTCAAAATAAGCACCACCCTTCAAGATTTGGGCGATGCTTATGATGTGAAAAGAGGCCGGAATTATTCTTTGCTGCTGTTTTTGCTGATAAAGGCTTCCACCTTGTCAATGAGCTCGGGGAGCATCTCCACCACACGCTCGGCGGTGTTGTGAGGAGCGGGAGAGATATTGATCATACGGCACACGCCGTCCTTGATGATCAGAAAGCCCACGGGCTCCACCTTCACGCCCGCACCGTTGGCGCCCATATACCCTTTGTTCTTCCCCATGGCGCTGCCGCCGCCGGTGCCAAAGCCGAAGCTGACGCGGGAGATGGGAATGGCCGTGATGCCGTCGGGGGTGACGATGGGTTCACCCACCATGGTATTGGTGTCTACAAGCTGTCTGATCTTCGTCATGGTCACATCCATGATTTCGCCGATTCTGTTGTCGTCCATGGTTCAAGTCCTTTCCGCGTTATCTGCACTTTTTTTCTTCTGTCTTTTCCAGCGGAGGAAGCTCCAAAGCAGAGCCAGTCCTGCCGCAACGATTTTATAGAGCCGCAGCGAGAGCGCAAGCCGCGCCTCCACGCTGCACGTTTCCCCGGCGAAGTCCGGCCAGATCGCCACATCCTGCTTTTTCGGCCGCAGGAGACCGCCGTTGAGCAGAATCTCCGCCGCGGTATTCACATAGTTCAGGCGCACCGCCGTGTCATAGGGATCCGGGAAGCCCACCGCCAGATGCAGCATCAGCTCGTCCGGCTCGATGGCGCGGAATACGCGCCCCAGAGCCGTGAGCGCCATGTCTGCCAGAACGGGGATATCCTCCCAGGTCGGCTTCGGGAAATCGAATTGCTTCTTTTTCTCCTTCTCCGGCTTTTCTTCCGGCGGCTTGTCAGGGTGTTTCTCTTTCTTCTTTTTCTTCCCGTCCCCTTTAGGGAGCTCGAAGAGGACAGGGCCCACCCGGATGCGGATACGGAGCTTCTTTTCGATATAGGAGACCTCCGCACCGTAGCGGGAGATGAGAAGCAGAATCAGGAGGGCAAGGAGAACATACAGGATCCACCTTATGACCATATTTCTCTCCTCCTTTCTCTTCTGTCTTTATTCTTCGCCGCTGTGTTCCGTTTTCTCCTCGATGGCCATGCGCAGAGCGGCGCGGCCTTCATCCTCGGCAATATTGGGCAGCGGCGGCAGCTCGTCCAGGCTCCTCAGTCCCATCACGCGGAGGAACTCCTCGGTGGTGCCGAAAAGGGTGGGGCGGCCGGGTGCCTCCAGCTTGCCTTTGGGCTCGATGAAGCCCCGATCCGTCAGGAAGCTGACGGTGTAGGCGCTGTCAACGCCGCGCACCTTCTCAATGAAGCTGCGGGTGACCGGCTGATGGTAGGCCACAATGGAGAGCACCTCCAGCGCCGCGGGAGACAGTCTGCCCGTTTTACGCTTTTCCAGCGCACGCACCACCGCGTCCGAATAAGCCGGGGCGGTGACCAGCTGCAGTCGGCTCTCCAGCCGGATGAGCCGCACACCCCGATTCTGCTCCTCCAGCAGCGAGCCGAGAGCCAGAGCAGCGTCCTCGATGCGGCCGCTGTTCGTGTCCAGCACCAGAGCAAGACGTTCTATTTCCATGCTGTCGCCTGCGGCGAAGAGGATCGCCTCCAGAGCGGCAGACAGTTCATTCAGTTCCATAGCTTACTCCCGGGAAGGCGCCGGAGCGGACTGTCCAGTTCTCCCCTTCCCTGCAAAGATACATGATTCCGTCGTGACAGAGCTCCAGCAGGCTCAGCAGCGTAGCCACCAGCTCGCTGCGGCTCTCGCAGAGCTCATAGAGCTGCAGCAGAGGCACGGTCTTTTTCAGTCCGACCAGTTCTGTCAGCTCTCTGCTTTTTTCCTGAATACCGTAGACAAAGGGCTGGGGAATGGCTTTCATCAGCCGATTCTCCTGAGCCGTGCGGCTCTCCTCGCCCCGCAGGAGCATTCCGCCCATGGCGGAGAGCAGATCCTCGGGAGTGAATTTATACTCCCGGCGGATGCCGCCCACACCCGACGGTTCCCGGGTGTGGAGGCGCAGACCCTCGGCGCTTCGCTCCCCCAGCAGAGGGGAGACCTGACGGATGGCCGCAAGGGTGTCGCGGTCCTGCAGCTTTTCCAGCTTTTCCACCAGCTCGGAAAGCTCGGAGATTTCCTCGGTATCGGAGGTAAGGAGCATTCTTGTTTTGATATAGGTGAGCTGAGAGGCCATCTGCACGAATTCGCTGGCAATGTCCATGTCCAGCTCCTTCTGCTCCTCCAGCCACGCCAGATACTGCTCCAGCAGCAGCGAGATCTGAATGTCCCGGATCTCTATTTTGTTTTTCGACAGGAGCATCAGGATAACATCCAGCGGGCCGGTAAAGTCCTCATAGTCATCCTTGCTCTTTACCACCGCACTCAGGTGGTAGCTGGGTTCCGCCATATCATTCGTTCCTTATCTGAAGATGCGGACTGTCAGAGCAAAGCTCCGCTCCGCCAGGACAATGAGAGCGTCAAAGACCCGGCTGACAGCCGCAGAGAGAGGATTGCTGAGCACGCCCGTGGAGAGCAGCGCCACCAGAAGAAGCATACCGTAGCGCTCATAGCGCATGAGCTTTTCATAGGCATTGTCACTGAGCAGAGAGAAGAGCACCTTGCTGCCGTCCAGCGGCGGGACGGGCAGCAGGTTGAAAATGCCCAGTGAAAGAGACAGGTACGCCGTTGTGACAAGAAGCCGCGGCAGGAGTCCGCCGGAGCTGCCGCTCAGCGCCGCGCTGACGCCGAAGAGCAGGAGCATCAGGCAGGCCAACAGAAAATTGCACACCGGGCCTGCCAGCGCAGTGAGCGCCATGCCCCGCTTCGGGTTTTTGAAGCGGTACATATTGATCGGCACGGGTTTGGCCCAGCCGAAGCGGAAGGCCACCATCATGACGAGACCCATCCAGTCGATATGATGCAGCGGATTCAGGCTCAGCCGTCCCCGGGCTTTGGCGGTGGTGTCGCCCATGAGAAGCGCCGCATAGCCGTGCGCCATCTCATGGAGCGTGATGCACAGCAGCGCAGGCAGGACGCGCAGCAGGAGTTCGACGGGCACAGACCAGTCCAGTCCCCGCCATATGGTCTGCAGTGTATCCATTACAGGCTCTTTTCCAGCAGGCTCAGAAGCTCTCCCCTGCCCTGCCCGGTTTCTGCGGAGAAGAGGATCAGGGGGAAACCATCGGGCAGGTGGAGCGTTTCGGAGATCTCCGCCAGACGCTCGGGGATCTCGCTCTTTTTCAGCTTATCGGCCTTGTTGGCAACCACGCAGAAGGGGCTGCCGCAGGACCAGAAATAGTCGGACATGGTCACATCGTCCGCAGAGGGTCTGTGGCGGGCATCCACCAGCATGACCCCCAGCGAGATGCGCTCCGGCTCGGCAAAGAAATCCTCCATGAGTCTGCCCCAGCGCTCCCGTTCCTCCCCGGATACCCTGGCAAAGCCGTAGCCGGGCAGGTCGACAAAATAGCATTTGTCCACCAGAAAATAGTTGACCTGCACGGTCTTGCCGGGCTTGCCGCCGACCCGGGCGAAGTTATTGCGGTTGAGCAGACGGTTGATGACCGAGGACTTGCCCACATTGGAGCGGCCTGCAAAGACCGCAGTGGGGCGGCCATCCCGGAGGAAGGCCTTTTTGTCGGCAGCGGATTTGATAAATTCCGCCTTCTGGACGTTTATTGACAAATCGTGATCCCTTTCCTGTCCTGAGTTTCGGGGAGGACGGCCAGCTTCCGCTCTGCCTCGCCGGCACTCTCCGCTGCGGTCAGACCGCTGCGGTCCAGCGCCGCGGCCAGCACGGCGTCCAGATGCTCCACGCTCGTAAAATGCAGCTGGCTGCGGACATTCCGGTCGATCTCCTCCAGATCGCTGACATTGCCTGCGGGGATAATCACCTCGCGGATATCAGCCCGGAGAGCGGCCATGGTCTTTTCCCGGAGGCCGCCGATGGGCAGCACCCGGCCCCGGAGCGTGATCTCTCCGGTCATGCACACATCCCGGCGGACGGGCACGCCGCTGAGCGCCGACACCACGCAGAGCGTGATGGCGCAGCCGGCACTGGGGCCGTCCTTGGGCACAGCGCCTTCGGGGAAGTGGATATGTATGTCGGTATTGCGGTAGAATTCGGGGTCAATGCCCAGCACGGCGGCGCGGGAGCGGATATAGCTGATGGCAGCCTGGCAGGATTCCTTCATCACATTGCCCAGATTGCCGGTGAGCTCCAGCTTGCCGCTGCCGGGGAGGGCGGTGCATTCCACATCCAGCACCTCGCCGCCCACGCTGGTCCAGGCCAGACCGTGGACAAGGCCTACCGTGCTCTCACCCAGATAGTTTTCCTTCTTGTACTTGGCCGGGCCCAGGATCTCCTCCAGAGTGCCCTCCTTCAGTCGGAGGCTCTTAGCCTCCCCGGCGGCGATGCGGGCAGCAGCCTTGCGGCACACGGAGGCGATCTCCCGCTCCAGCACACGCACGCCGCTCTCCCGGGTGTAGGAGGCGATAAGCTCCCGGAGAGCTCCGTCCGTCATGCGCAGCGAATTGCCGTTGAGACCGTGCTTGAGGCGCTGCTTGGGCAGCAGGTGTTCCTTGGCGATGTGGAGCTTCTCCTCATCGGTATAGCTGCCCAGCTCGATGACCTCCATACGGTCAAGGAGCGCCCGGGGAATGGTGTCGGTGGTGTTGGCGGTGGTGATGAAGAACACCTCGGAGAGGTCAAAGGGGATCTCCAGGAAATGATCCCGGAAGGAGTGGTTCTGCTCGCCGTCCAGCGCCTCCAGCAGGGCCGCGGAGGGGTCGCCCCGATAGTCGCTGCCCAGCTTGTCGATCTCGTCGAGCACCAGCACGGGGTTTTTCGATTTGGACTGGGTGATGCCGTTCATGATGCGGCCGGGCATGGCGCCCACATAGGTCTTGCGGTGACCGCGGATCTCGGCCTCGTCATGGACGCCGCCGAGAGAAATACGTCCCAGCTTGCGGTTGGTGGCGCGGGCGATGCTCATGGCAATGCTGGTCTTGCCCACGCCGGGAGGGCCTACCAGACAAAGCACCCCGCCCTTGACCTGCTCGGTGAGCTGGCGGACAGCCAGATACTCGATGATGCGATCCTTGACCTTTTCCAGACCGTAGTGATCCTCGTCAAGGGTCTTGCGGGCCTGCACGATGTCCACGACCTCTTCGGTCTTTTCGTTCCAGGGCAGCTCCAGACAGGCGTCCAGATAGCCGCGGATGACCGCGCCCTCACAGGAGCCGAAGGGCTGCTTCTGCAGGCGCTCGACCTCCTTGAGGAGCTTCTTCTCGATCTCCTCGGAGAGCTTCAGCTCCCGGATCTTCCGCCGGTATTCCTCGCTCTCGTTTTCCTCGTCCCCCTCGCCCAGTTCGGTGCGGATGGACTTCATCTGCTCACGCAGCCAGTATTCACGCTGCTGCTTCTGCATCCGCTCGTTGGTGGTCTCGGAGAGATCCTGCTCGATATCGAGAATATTCAGCTCCCGGTCGAGCATGGAGCTCAGCAGCACCAGACGGTTGACCGGGTCGGTCTCCTCCAGAAGCGTCTGCTTATCCTGAAAGCGCAGAAACACATTCTGCGCGATATAATCGGACACAAAGCCGGGATCCTCCTTGTCGATGATCTTGAGCATCATCTCGGGGGTCACATTCCCGGAAACGTTGCCGTACTCGCTGAAGAGCTCGCTGCAGCGGCGGATAAGCGCCTCGGTGCGCTGCTCGTGCCGGACAAAGGGCTTGTCTGCCATGAGCTGGACATTGGCCCAGAAGCACGGAGTTTCGGCAGTGATGCGCAGAAGGCGCGCACGGTGCAGGCCCTCCACGATGGCGCGGTAATTGTTGGTGCCGGGCACCCGGAGGATCTGCCCCAGACGGCAGACCGTTCCCACGGTATGAAGATCCTCGCCGGTAGGCCAGGCCTTGGTGATGTCCTTCTGCGCGACCAGAAAAACCATGCGGTCGGAGCCGATGGCCAGATTCAGCGCAGCGATGCTGGCGGGCCGCTCCACGTCAAAATTCAGCATGGTTCCCGGATAAACAGCCGTGCCCCGGAGGGGTACGGTGGGGAGGGTCATGATTCTGCTGTCGTCTGCCATATCTATCTCTCTCCTTATGGAAAAACAGGCGGGGCTGTACACCCCGCCTGTAGCTGTTACGGTAGTCTCAAGCGGGCTTTGCTGCCGTTACTTTTCGATCACCGTCGGAGCAGCGCCGCTGCGGACGCAAGCCTCCGTGATGACAATCTTCTGTATATTCTCCTCAGAGGGTACCCGGAACATGACCTCGGTCATGATGCCCTCCATGACGCTGCGCAGACCGCGCGCGCCGATCTCCATCTCGATGGCCTTGTCCGCAACTGCAGCCAATGCCCCCTCTTCAAACTCCAGCTCCACGCCGTCCATGGCCAAAAGGGCCTGATACTGCTTGGAAATGGCGTTCTTTGGCTGGGTGAGGATGGAGATGAGCGCCTCCCGATCCAGCGAATTCAGCGGAGCGATCATGGGCAGACGGCCAACCAGCTCGGGAATGAGACCGAACTTGAGGATATCGTGCTGCTGCACATGGCTGAGCACCTCGCCCAAATTTTTTTCCTTCTTACCGGTAATCTCGGCGCCGAAGCCCATGCCGCGCTTATCCATGCGGTTTTCAATGATCTTATCCAGACCGTCGAAGGCGCCGCCGCAGATAAAGAGGATGTTGGTGGTGTCGACCTTGATGAATTCCTGATGGGGATGCTTGCGTCCGCCCTGGGGGGGAACATTTGCCTCCGTGCCCTCAAGGATCTTCAGCAGCGCCTGCTGCACGCCCTCGCCGGACACATCGCGGGTAATGGACACATTCTCGCTCTTGCGGGAAATCTTGTCCAGCTCGTCAATGTAGATGATGCCGCGCTGCGCCCGCTCCACATTGAAGTCCGCAGCCTGCAGAAGCCGGAGCAGGATGTTCTCCACATCCTCGCCCACATAGCCGGCCTCGGTCAGAGTGGTGGCATCTGCGATGGCAAAGGGCACATCCAGCACCCGGGCCAGCGTCTGGGCAAAAAGGGTCTTGCCGCTGCCGGTAGGGCCGATGAGCAGGATATTGGACTTCTGAAGCTCCACCTCGTTCTTCCCGCCGAAGAACACCCGCTTGTAGTGGTTGTAAACCGCCACGGAAAGGGCGACCTTTGCCCGATCCTGCCCGATGATGTATTCATCCAGCACAGCCTTGATCTCGGCAGGCTTGGGGAGCTTTTTGGGTCGGGAATCGGAGGCCACCGCGAGATCGCTGCTCTCGTCCGGCTCAACCTCATCGCTGATGATCTCGCTGCAGAGCATCACGCACTCGTTGCAGATGTAAGCTCCGTTGCCGGCAATGAGCCGTTCCACCTCGTCGGCGGTGCGGCCGCAGAAGCTGCAGCGAAACTCTTTTTTCTCGTTACGCGCCATAATGACCCTTTCCGATTTAACGCTTATAGATGACCTTATCGATCAGGCCGTATTCCATGGCCTCCTGCGCGGTCATGTAATGATCGCGTTCGGTGTCACGCTGGATCTCCTCCACGCTCCGGCCGGTGTTGGCCGCGAGGATCTCGTTGAGCTGCTTGCGGATCTTGAGGATCTGCTCAGCCTGGATCTGAATCTCGGTGGCCTGACCCTGAGAGCCGCCGGAGGGCTGGTGGATCATGATCTCGGCATTAGGCAGAGCGATGCGCTTGCCCTTGGTGCCCGCAGAGAGCAGGAATGCACCCATGGAGGCAGCCATGCCGATGCAGGTGGTGGACACGTCGGCCTTGATATACTGCATGGTGTCATAGATGGCCAAACCCGCCGTGACGGAGCCGCCGGGAGAGTTAATGTAGAACTGGATGTCCTTGTCGGGATCCTGCGCCTCCAGATAGAGGAGCTGCGCCACGATCAGGGACGCGGTCGTATCGTTGACCTCCTCCGACAGCATGATGATGCGGTCGTTGAGAAGCCGGGAGTAGATGTCATAAGAACGCTCCCCGCGGGAGGTCTGTTCAACAACATAAGGTACAAGACTCATAATAAATGC
>JAGHSH010000208.1 GCA_018065965.1 Candidatus Apopatocola equi | reverse complement strand
ATGTTCGAGGATCTGCAGAACGAGAGCGGCCTGACCTATCTCTTCATCGCCCACGATCTGAGCGTGGTGCGCCACATTTCCAACCGCATCGGCGTGATGTATCTGGGCAAGCTGGTGGAGCTGGCCGACAGCTATGAGCTCATTGCCCACTCCGCCCATCCCTATACCCGGAGCCTGATCTCCGCCATCCCCGTGGCCGATCCCAAGACGGCCCGCACCACCAAGCGCATCGTCCTGCAGGGCGATGTGCCCAGCCCCCTGAACCCGCCCAGCGGCTGCCGCTTCCGTACCCGCTGCCCCTATGCCACGGAGCGCTGCGCCGCGGAGACGCCCGCGCTGAAGGAGATCTCCTCCGGCCATTGGGCTGCCTGCCACAATCTGGACGCGGTTCAGTGATCCAACCGGGAATACGCTGCTCCGGCAGCTATTCATAAATCGTCAGCAAAATCTGATAATATAAAATGGAGGAATTACCATGAAGAAGCTTCTCGCTTTGCTTCTGGCTCTGTGCATGGTTCTCTCCCTCTGCGCCTGCGGCGGCACCAAGACCGAGGAAAAGCCCGCTGTGACCCAGACCGAGACCCCTGCCGAGACGGAGGCCACCCCTGCTGAGGCTGAGACCGGTGCTCCCGCTTATGCCGAGAACATCACCGTGCAGATCGGCCCCAACCCCGAGACCCTCGACCCCGCTCTGAACAGCGCTGTCGACGGCGGCAACATGCTCATCACCCTCTTCGAGACCCTGCTCATCGTTGACGAGAACAACGCTGTTGTTCCCGGCCAGGCCGAGGGCTACACCGTCAGCGATGACGGCCTTGTCTGGACCTTCACCATGCGCGACGGCCTGAAGTGGAGCGACGGCACCGAGCTGAACGCCAAGGACTTCGAGTACACCATGAAGCGCATCGCCGACCCCGTGGTCGCTGCCCCTTACGGTGAGACCGTTGTCGGCATGATCGAAGGCTATGCCGAGGCCGTCGAGACCGGCGACCTGGACAAGCTGAATGTCGTTGCCAGCGAGGACGGCAAGACCCTCACCATCACTCTGGCTTACCCCTGCCCCTACTTTGACAAGCTCTGCGCTTTCGGTACCATGAGCCCCGTGCAGAAGGCCACCGTTGAAGCCAACGGCGACGCCTGGGCCACCGATCCTGCTACCTACGTCTGCAACGGCCCCTACATGATCACCGAGTGGGTCCCCGGCGAGCGTATCGTCTGCGCCAAGAACCCCAACTATGTCGGCGGCTGGGACAACGAGAAGATCGTGACCGAGCAGCTCACCTTCCTCCTGCTTGAGGACTCCTCCGCTTCCTACGCTGCTTACCAGAGCGGCGCTGCCCTGATGATCAAGGACGTCCCCACCGAGGAGATCCCCTCCCTGACCAAGGCTGAAGACGGCGGCGACTTCTATGTTGACACCATCCTCGGCACCTACTACGTCTCCCTGAACCTCAATGACGAGCTGATGCAGAACAAGGATCTGCGCAAGGCTCTCTCCCTGGCCATCGACCGTGAGTACGTTGCCAATGTCATCATGCAGGGCACCTACTCTCCCGCCTACAACTTCATGGGCCCCGGCGTTGCCGACTACGAAGGCTCCTTCTTTGACAACGCTGTTGCTGCCAACGGCGGCACCTACATCTCCGATGACTACGACGCCAATCTGGAGGCTGCCAAGGCCGCTCTGGCCGATGCCGGCTATCCCAACGGCGAAGGTCTGCCCACCCTCGAGTACAAGACCAACGATGCCGGCTACCACGTGGCTCTGGCTGAGTACCTGCAGCAGGCCTGGAAGGAAATCGGCGTGAACCTGACCATCAATAAGGTCGAGTGGGCTTCCTTCACTCCCGCCCGCCGCGCCGGCGACTTCCAGATCGCCCGTAACGGCTGGGTCATGGACTACAACGATGCCTCCAACCAGATCGAGCTGCTGTACTCCACCAACGGCAACAACGACGGCAAGTACAACAACCCCGATTTCGACGCTGCCATCGACGCTTCCCGCTGCGCTGACCAGAAGGTCCACTTCGAGAAGCTGCACGAGGCCGAGGACATCATGATGGCCGACTACGCCTGCATCCCCGTTGCTTACTACAACGACTTCTGGCTGCAGTCCAACGACCTGCAGGGCTCCTGGCACAGCCCCTACGGCTACTGGTACTTCCAGTACGCCTACGTGCTCGAGTAATCTGCAGAACGTCCCCCCGCTGGGATATGAAACCGCGCAATATGCTGACGCCTCAGAGATGGGGCGTCAGTTTTTTTACGCAGAGGGAGAAAAAGCATCAAAAAAGAGCCTTTGCCGAAGCAAAGGCTCTTTTGACTGCTATTCTGATTTCGGAATCCGCTCTATCAGGACTCACCCTGCATCGGAACGAAGAGGGCAGCGGCTGCCTCGGAAAGCTCGGCAGCGGAAAGCTGCTGGGCGCAGCTGAGCGTATAGTTGACGCCGGGGACAACATCCAGCCAGTAGATGACGGAGCCCTCGGAGCTGATCAAGACAACAGCGTCACAGTAGCTCACCGCGGCGGCTTCGGTCTCCCACTCGTCGGTATAAATACCGGACATATCATAGGAAGCAAGTTCGCCGGTTCGCTGCATACGGTACCAAAAATCCTTGCCGTCCAGCGTGTAGCTTACCTGCTCCAGCTTATTCTCGCCGCCTTTCAGGATGAAGTATCGGACGTCGGCTGCACCTTCCGGAAGGTTCACATCGAATTCCAGCTCGTCGGAGGAAACCTCGGTCATGGGATTGGGCATACCGATTGCAGGCTCCGTGGGGAGAAAGCCTTCCAGAACCGTGCCGCTCTCCAGCAGACTCCATTTGGATTCGGTGAAGCACAGAGCGAAGCTATCTGCATCCTCACAGGGGTAGAAACGGCCGTCAATGCTGCTGCCGTCAGGGGCTTCCACCGTGAATTTCAGGCTTTCCTCTTCCCAGTGACCCTCGCCCTCAAAGGTGGACAGGCGGTAAAGACCGATGGTGATCTTGTAGACGTTCATACCGACGTATTCCACGTCCACGGTGTCGAAGTCGGCGTCCTCATAATGACTTTCCGTCAAAACGGGGGTGTCCTCGTCTCCTGCCGCATCGCCCTGCATCGGGACGAAGAGAGCGGCGGCTGCCTCGGAAAGCTCGTCGGCGGAGAGCTGCTGCGTGCTGCTGAGCGTGTAGTTGATGCCGGGGACAACGTCCATCCAGTAGATGACAGAGCCTTCGGAGCTGTTCATGACAACGGCGTCACAGTAGCTCACCGCGGCGTCCTCGGTCTCCCACCCGTTGGCATAAATGCCGGACATATCATAGGCGACAACGTCACCGGTCTGCTGCATGCGATAGCAATAATCCTTGCCTTCCAGCGTGTAGCTCACCTGCTCCAGCCTGTTCTCGCCGTCTTCGATGATGAAGTACCTCACGTCGGCTGCACCTTCCGGAACATTTACGTAGAGCTCCAGCTCATCGGCGGATACTTCCCGCATGGGGTTTGGCATGCCGATCTCCGGTGCGGCTTCGTTCTCGTCAGCTTTTTCCGTTTTCGAGCAGGCTGTCAGGGCGAAGAGCACGGAGAGGGCAAGCAGAATTGCAATGATTTTTTTCATGTTTTTCCTCCTGCGTATGCAAGTTTTTTTGCGAATCATTATCATAACACACCCAAGGACAAATTACAAACCTTTCATCCCTCCGCCCAGCTGCCCCGGCGGAAAATGGCCACGGTCTCGCCGCTTTCGGTTACGCCGTCGATGCACATGCTCTCGCAGCCGATCATGAAATCCACGTGGATGAGAGAATCGTTGATGCCCATGTCGCAAAGCTGCTGATGGCTCATGTTCTCAAACCCGGGCACGCACTCGTCAAAGCCGTCGCCCAGCGCCAGATGGCAGGAGGCATTTTCGTCAAAGAGCGTGGAATAGAAGAGCAGACCGCTGCGGCTGATGGGGCTCTCCACGGGGATGAGCGCCGCCTCGCCCAGTCTGGCAGCATTTTCGTCCATCTCCAGAATGGAGCGCAGCAGCTCCTCATTTTTGGCCGCGTGTGCCTCCACGGCTCTGCCGCCCTCAAAGCGCAGGGAGAAGTCCTCAATGAGCTGTCCCTGATAGCTCAGGGGCTTGGTGGCATAAACGATGCCCTCGGCCTCCCCGGCTCTGGGAGAGGTGAAGCACTCCTCCGAGGGAATATTGGCCTCAAAGGTCACGCCGGCGGGGGTGGTGTCGCTGCCGCCGTTGAAGCGGCAGCCGGGGATCAGCCCCACGGTCAGGTCGGTGCCGTTGTCGGCGGTATAGTGGAGGGCGCGAAGCTGCAGGCTGTTGAGCCAGTCGCAGCGAGCCTTGAGGGCGGCATCGTGCTCCTGCCAGTTCTTCTCGCCGTCGCCGATGGCGCGGGAGGCAGAAAGAATGGCCTTCCAGAGCTTCTTAACGGCCTTTTTCGTCTTACAGCCGGGGAATACCCGTCTGGCCCATTCCCGGCCGGGCACAGCGGCAATGCACCACTGATAGCGCCCGTCCATTACGTCCCGGTAGGGCTTGCGGATGGCGCGCCATGCCTGCACGCTCCGGTTGTATTTCTCCTGATCGATCCCGGCGAGAGCGTCGGGGCCGCTGCTCTCCAGATAGATATGTACGCTCAGCTCGTCCCGGATGTGAGCCAGCCGGCTCAGCTCCCAGTCCTCGTGGCGGCAAAGCTCCTCCACGCTCTGATAGCGGGTGTGCAGGAGCGTCAGCGCATCATGGCTCCACTCCACGATGACCTTCCGGGCTCCGGCAAGATAGCACTCCTCTGTGAGCCATTCCACGAATTGGATCTGATCCAACGATGCATAGATCAGTACCTCCTGCCCGCTCTGCACGGCGGCGCCGGTGCGGGCGATCAGACGCGCGTAAGCGCGAAGCTCCTTTTTCTTCATCCGAAAACCTCCCAAGACCGTAGTTTTGCTCTGATTATACAGAAGCGGACGGAAAAGTGCAAGGGAAACAGCACCGGGAATAGCGGCGGCGCTGCTTGACAAAGCGGTGTTTTCTGTTATAATGGGCCTGCAGTCTTCGGGGCGGGGTGAGATTCCCCACCGGCGGTAAAGTCCGCGAGCGCGCAAGTGCTGATCCGGTGCGATTCCGGAACCGACAGTACAGTCTGGATGGGAGGGGACGCGGCCACAGTGCCGGTTTGTTTTTTTCATGCCCGAAGTATGTCTGCTTCGGGATTTTTTATTTTTTGGAGGATACGGGAATGGGAAAACTCTGGGAAACAACGAAGAACTCACTGGGTTTTGTGGCCGTCTGTCTGGGCGTGGTCATCGCGCTGGTGCTCATCGCCAAGGCGCTGGAGAAGCTGCTGCCCAACCCCCGCAGGGCGAAGGGCGCCCGCTATATTGCGCTGGTGGCCATGTTCTCCGCCATCGGTGCAGTGCTGATGCTGCTGGATATTCCGCTGTTTTTCGCGCCCGGCTTTTATAAGCTGGATCTGAGCGAGCTGCCCGTGCTGCTCTGCTCCTTCTATCTGGGGCCCGTGGCGGGCGTGATGAGCGAATTCCTGAAGGTTTTTCTCAAGCTCCTGCTCAAGGGCAGCTCCACGGCCTTCGTGGGAGACTTCGCAAACTTTGTGGTGGGCGCTTCCTTTGTGCTGCCCGCCAGCTTCCTCTACTGCGCCAGACGCACGGCAAAAGCCGGATGGGTCGGCATGGCTGTGGGTACGCTGGTGATGACCGTTTTCGGCTCTGTTTTCAATGCGCTCTACCTCATTCCCCGTTTTGCCTCTCTCTACGGCATGGATCTCAGCGCCATTGTGGCCATGGGTACCAAGGTCAACAGCTCCATCACCTCTCTGAGTACGCTGGTGCTCTATGCGGTGGTGCCCTTCAATCTGCTCAAGGGCGTCTGCGACTCCGTACTGACGGCGCTGCTCTATAAGCGGCTGGAGCGGGTGTTCTTCAAGGAAAACCGGTAATAAGGCGCAAAGAGGACGCATCAGGCGTCCTCTTTTTTTGTGTCCCGGGAGGTCAGCACCCGGAGGATATACAGAAATGCGCAGACGCAGAGAACAATATCCGCGATATTGAACACGGCGAAGCGCATGAACTCCAGCTCGAACATATCCACCACGTAGCCGAGCCGAAAGCGGTCAATGCCGTTTCCCAACGCTCCGCCCAGTGCCAGCATACCGATCCAGCAGTCAAAGCCGGTTTCCAGATAGCGGGTGCGGATGGCCAGGATCACCAGCACGGCAAACACGGCCAGCAGAAGCAGGAAAAAGACCCGGCTGCCCTCCAGCATACTGAAGGCGGCGCCGGTGTTGTGGATGTGCGTCAGATGCATCAGCCCGGGGATCAGCGGCAGGGTGCCGCCGTCGAGAGCGATGTGCGCAACGATCCATGCCTTGAACCACTGATCCAGCGCGACCACCGCGGCCGCACCGGGCAGAAACAGCAGTATGCTCCCGTAGCTTCTCTTCTCCATGGACAGACCTCCTTAAAAACAGGAGGCTGTGTGAAAGCGCCGCGCCATGCCGCAAGCGGACAGGACGGACTTATCCCACAGCCCCGTTGTTTTTGCCGAAAAATATGATTACTTGGCAGCCACGGCGTCCTTCAGAGCCTTGCCGGCCTTGAACTGAGGCACGCGGGAAGCGGCGATCTCAATCTGCTCATTGGTCTTGGGGTTGTGGCCAACGCGGGCGGGGCGATCCTTCACCTCGAAGGAACCGAAGCCGGTCAGCTGAATCTTCTCACCGGCAGCCAGAGTGGCGGTGACAGTGTCCATCAGGGCGGCGACAGCCTTTTCGCTGTCCTTCTTGGAGAGACCGGACTTCTCGGCCACGGCGGCGACTAATTCTGTTCTGTTCATGAGTTTTCCTCCTAATTGTATCGGTCGGACGCAAGCGTCTGCCGTGATAAAACTGTGTGCGGACTGCCCCGGAAACACGCCCCAACGGCCTGAAACCGAACCGATCCATGCCCGCAAAATCTACCATATTTTGCGGCTCCTTGCAAGTCCTTTTTTGCATAAAGGGCAGTGATTCGAACGTTTTTCCGACTTCTGAGAGTATTTTTGTGAAAACTGTCAACGAATGTGGAGCAGCGCTGCCAGTCTGCTTCCTCCGGGGATCAGCGAGAGATCGGAGGCGCGCAGAGAGCCGGTGAGCACAACGAGCACCAGATACACCGCCACTGCCACGGCCACCGTGGGCAGCAGACAGAGCAGCAGCTGCATACGGCCTGCCTCCGCCGTGAGCAGCAGGCGGGAGAGCAGCCCGTAGACCGCCCAGGCGCAAAGCCCCATAGCCAGCGCACTCAGCAGGGGAGCGTAGAGAAAACGGTTGAGCCTCGGGGGATGGGAGGTGCAGTTGAGCAGGAAAAAGAAGTTCAGCATCGAGATCACGGCGAAGCAGCAGACAGAGCTGATGGCGGCGCCGTAGATGTTCACCGAGGGAACGGCGATGAGCACATGGTTCACGTTGAGCTTTACCAGTGCGCCCGCCGCCATGGAGAGCATGGGCAGCTGCTCACAGCCGTTGGCCTGCAGCAGGGCGTTGGTGAGCATGGTCATACAGACGAAGAAGGAGGCAACAGCGAGGATCCGCAGCAGCGCGGGGCCGGCCTCATGGCTGCCCGGCCACAGGACGTATACGACCGGGTAGGCTACCACGCACAGACTACGCACATGGGCAGGATCACCACCGTGGCCGTGCGCAGGGCAGACTCGCCGATGGCAGAGGCATTGCGCTTCTCGTGGGCAGCCAGCGCCGCGGAAATGGCGGGAACAACACTGGCCTGAAAGGGCGTCATGAAGTAGGTGGGCAGCATATAGAGATTCTGCACCTTGCCGTAAATGCCGTAGAGCACCCGGGCGTCGCCGGGGGCGTAGTGGAGGGCATTCTGCAGGCGGTTGAGGATCTGAGCATTGTCCAGCAGGTTCAGCACCGCCAGAATGCACCCGCCCAGCGTAATGGGAATGCCAATACGCAGCAGATCCCGGAAGATCTCGCGGCTCTCGGGGCTCTCACCGCCCTGCTCATTCCAGTCATAGTGTTTCCGGGTATAGCGGAAAAGATACCAGAGCGCCGCGCCGGAGCCTGCCAGCACGCCGAAAATCGCGCCGGCGGAGGCCACGGGCAGACCCTTTCCGTTTCGAACAAGCACCCATGCCAGCAGCAGACCCACCGGCACCTTTACGGCCACCTCCAGCACCTGTGAGACCGTGGTGGGGGTCATGTTGCCGTGACCCTGACAGTAGCCCCGGAACACGCTCATCAGGCAGACCAGCAGTACGGCGGGGCCCAGCACGAAAATGCCCTGCATGGCCTGCACATCACCGATGCGGTAAGCCAGTGTGTCGGGCATGAGCATCATCAGCGCGCAGCCGAGACCGCCCAGCACGGCCAGGAAGAGCAGAGCGACCCGGAACGTCCGCCGGACGCGGGTGTGCTGTCCCAGTGTGTCAGCCTCGGAGATCATCCGGGAGAGAGCCACCGGGAAGCCCGCGGTAGAGAGTGTGAGAAAAATGGAATAGATATTGTAAGCAGAGGTAAAATTGGAGTAGCCTTCGTCCCCCAGCAGCTTCATGGAGCCCAGCGGGATCTTGAACACAGCGCCCAGCACCTTGACCACCAGTACGCCCGCGGTCATAATGGCGGCGCCCTCCAGATAATTCTGCTTTTTTGCCTCAGACACGGCATGACCTCCCCGAAGAAAAAACATCAGCGCAGCTGCGCGGAATCATCCTATGCACGAACACAGTATTTTACACCTGCCGGACGATTTTTGCAAGCAAAAGCACGAAAAAGCCTGACAGGGCTTGATTTTTCCCCTGAAATATGATAGAAATAAGAGCTTATGTTTGAACGGAAAGGGGTATGCTTACCCATGAGTGATATGCAACGTGAAATAGAACGCCGCCGTACCTTTGCGATCATCTCCCACCCGGACGCAGGCAAGACCACGCTCACCGAGAAGTTCCTGCTCTACGGCGGGGCCATCCAGCTGGCCGGCAGCGTAAAGGGCAAGGCTGCCGCCCGCCATGCGGTGTCCGACTGGATGGAGCTGGAAAAGCAGCGCGGCATTTCCATCACCGCTTCGGTGCTGCAGTTTGAGTACGAGGGCTTCTGCATCAACATTCTGGACACCCCCGGCCATCAGGACTTCTCCGAGGATACCTACCGCACCCTCATGGCTGCTGACAGCGCCGTGATGGTCATTGACGCCGCCAAGGGCATCGAGCCCCAGACCCGCAAGCTCTTTCGGATCTGCGCCATGCGGCACATCCCCATCTTCACCTTTATCAATAAGCTCGACCGCGACAGCCGCAGTCCCTACGATCTGCTCGACGAGCTGGAAACGGAATTCGGCATCGGCACCTATCCCATGAACTGGCCCATCGGCTCCGGCGTGGACTTCAAGGGCGTGTACGACCGGGAGAAGAACACCGTGCTGGCCTATCAGGATTTCCACAAGGGCTCTCAGCGCATCCATGCGCTGGAATGTCCCATCGACGACCGGGACGCCATCCGCGAGCTCATCGGCGAGCGGCTGGAGAGCACGCTGGCGGACGATATCGAGCTGCTGGACGGCGCGGGCTATGAGTTCGACCGGGAGGCCGTGCAGAACGGCAGACTCAGCCCCGTGTTCTTCGGCTCTGCCCTGATGAACTTCGGCGTGGAGCAGTTTCTGGAGAGCTTCCTGAAGCTGACCACCGCCCCCCTGGCCCGGGAAACCCAGGAGGAGATTGTGGATCCATTCGATCCTCATTTCTCTGCTTTCGTCTTTAAGATTCAGGCCAATATGAACAAGGCGCACCGGGACCGTATCGCCTTCATGCGCATCTGCTCCGGCAAGTTCGAGCGGAACACCGAGTATTGGCATGTACAGGGCAAAAAGCCCATCAAGCTGGCACAGCCCCAGCAGATGATGGCCGAGAGCCGCGAGATCGTGGACGAGGCCTACGCCGGGGATATCATCGGTGTGTTCGACCCGGGTATCTATTCCATCGGCGATACCATCTGCGACAAGGACAGGCGGGTCTGCTTCGACGGCATCCCCACCTTTGCGCCCGAGCATTTCGCTATCTTTGAGCGCAAGGATACCCTCAAGCGCAAGCAGTTCGAGACCGGCATCCGCCAGATCGCCCAGGAGGGCGCGATCCAGATCTTCCATGACCCCAACTCCGGTCTGGAGGAGGTCATTGTGGGCGTGGTCGGTGTGCTGCAGTTCGAGGTGCTGGAGTACCGGCTGAGAACGGAGTATTCCACCGAGGTGCGCCGCCGGGATATGCCCCAGGAGCACCTGCGCTACATTCAGGGCGAGTGCGACCCCGCCGAGCTGGAGCTTCTGCGGGACACCAGATGGGTGCAGGACTTTAAGGGCAATAACCTGCTGCTCTTCACCGGCGAGTGGGGCGTGGCATGGACGGAAAAACAGAACCCCGGTCTGCAGCTGACCGAGTTCTCCAAAAACTGGTGATAAAAAGCGCTGAAAAGGGTGCGCTGCAAAATGATTCGTTTTGCAGCGCACCCTTTTTCTGTGATTCTATTCGGTTTTCCCACGCCTCTGTCATTGCGAATCGGTGCATACACCGGTGTGGCAATCCGTTTTCCCCACGGTGTGGGGGGCTGAAAGGCAGTCGCATCAGCGCTGCCTGCCTACGCTGTCGGCCAGCTCCCGGATCCGATCCCGGTCGGATTTTTCCGGCTCCGCTTCGGCCTTTTTGGCTTTTTTCCCGGCCTTTCGCAGCAGGAAGAGGAGAGAGCCCGCGATCGCCAGCAGCCGCAGCCACTGACCCACCTGATCTGCCTTCCCGGGCGCCCACAACAGCAGCGCCCCCTCGCCGCAGCAGAAAAGGAGACAGAGGATCAGCGTTTTTTTATAGGTTCGGTGGAGAGATACCACCAGCGGCTCCTCCGGTGCGGACACCTTCAGCGTGACGCTCAGAGCAGCCAGCGCGGCAAGGATCGTCAGCGCCCAGCGGATGGCGCTCAGCACCAGCCCCGGCAGCGAGGCGGGCAGCAGCGCACAAAGAGCGCTCACGCCCCACCAGCAGAGTGCCGCCGTGGGAACCCCCACGGCCATAGCCCGCAGGGTACGCCGCTGCCCGCTCTTCTTCTGCTTCTCGTCCTCTGCAAGGCCGTTGTCGGTCTCGTTCGTGTCCGGGTTCAGCATCTCTACGATGGACAGGCTGCTTTCGCTCTCATGCCCCGGCAGCTCCTCTCCGCCGCCGAAGGCTCCGCCCAGAGCAATGCCCGTGGCGGCGGCCACCGCTACGGCGGTCTTGGCCAGCTCCTTGCCCTTGTCCTTTATATGCTCGTACTGCTCGTTCATAGCTGCTCCACGTCCCGCTCCAGCCGGAAGCACCAGCTCTCAAAATAGCGGTTCCAGAAATGGCGGCTCACGGAATTGGCGGTGCTGTGCTCTACCCAGGCATATTCCGCGCCCCGCTGTGCCTCATAAGTCTCAGCATAGCGCAGCAACGCCTCGGCCATGCCGCTGCCGCGGTATTGAGGCAGCAGGAAGGCATTGCCCATTCTCACGTTCCAGTGGTTCATGCAGACCAGATCGTCTTCCTCGTCATCGGTCTCCAGTATGCCGACCAGCTGTCCCTCCGCGAAGGCGCCGAACACGCGGGTGGTATCGGCGGTGAAGAAGCGCCAGCAGCGATCCTCGTCGTCCTCGCCGAACTCTTCGCCGGGAAGAAAGGCAGGCGCGCTGCGCAGCTGCTGCCCGATGCCCTCGGCCAGCGCCCAGATCTCGTCCCAGAAGCCCGCCAGCTCTTCCTTGCTGATGAGCCGGATGTCAAACGCATTCTCCTCCTCGGCGGGAATGCAGCGCACGCCCCGCTGGGCGGTGATGCCGAACTGCAGCAGACTGAAGAGCCGCAGCGCCTCTTCATCGTGGGCATACAGTCCCACAGAGAAGCGGACGGGCATTCCGTGCTGCATGGCGGCGTTGGCCACGGCCTGAAAGAGTTTCTCCAGCAGCGTCAGGGAGGAGGCAAAATAGCCGTAAACGGGGATATCGCACAGAAGCCGGCCGTTTTCGGTCCTGAAGCTGTAGAACAGAGCACCGGTGATGGCCTCTCCGTCCCGGGCGCAGAGACAGGTATAGCTCCGCAGCTTATCGACCACGACCGCGGAAAACTGTTCCTCGTTCATGGGGGCGGCATGGGTGTTCATGCTCATCTCCGCACTGTATTTTTTATAAAGTTCTTCCGTAAAGCCCATTTGCGCTTACCTCCGTGCTTTTTCCCTATTATACTGCTTTTTTCCCGATTTGAAAAGAGCCGTGTCTGTCGAAAAATATCATTTTTGCTCCTCTTGTAAATGAAAAGGGCGAAGGGTATAATAGAACCCATCACAGACGGAGGACAGAAAACCATGACAGAGAAAGACAGCTCCCTGGGCATCGTAGTGATCGGCTCGGTTTTTGTAGACATCAAGGGCTTTCCCTTTTCCAACTTCATTCCCGGCTCCGGCCGGAACTCCGGCAGAGTGGAGACCGTCCACGGAGGCGTATGCCGCAACATCGTGGAGGACATCGGCAGGGTAGGGCTACACCCCACCTTCGTGGGTCTGGTGGACGAAACGGGCACCGGAGCCGATGTGGTGAACCATCTGAACACCCGGGGCGTCAACACGGAATATGTCCGCGCCGTGCCCGATGGCATGGGCACCTGGCTGGCGGTCTTTGATAACCAGGGGGATGTGGCGGCTTCCATCTCCAAGCGTCCCAACCTTCACGGCCTCTATGACATTCTCACCGAACACGGCGATGAGATCTTCTCCCGCGCCAGAGCGGTGGCACTGGAGCTGGATCTGGAGAGCGAGGTGGTGGAGCTGGTGTTTGAGCTGGCGAGGAAGCATCAGCGGCCGGTGTTTGCGGTGGTTTCCAATATGAGCATCGCACTGGAGCACCGGAACTATGTCCGCTCTCTGCACTGCTTTGTGTGCAATCAGCAGGAGGCGGGACTGTACTTCGCCGAGGATTATGATAACAAAACGCCGGAGCAGCTGCAGGAGATCCTGCGGGAGGATGTAGCCGGAGCCGGTATTGAGCGCATGGTGGTAACGATGGGAGCCAACGGAGCCGTTTTTGCTGCCCGGAATGGGGAAGCGGGACACTGCGAAGCAAGAAAGGTGGACGTGAAGGATACCACCGGCGCGGGAGACGCCTTCTTTGCGGGCATGACCATCGGTCTCAGCTACGGCAAGACCATGCAGCAGTCCTGCGAGATCGGAACCCGGCTGGCCGCCGGGGTGGTGGCTACCACGGAGAGCGTGTCACCCAGCTTCCGCCCTGCGGAGTTTGAGCTGGAGGTATAAAAAAGGCTCATTGCCCGCACGGCGTTCTGCCATAGCGCGGTGAGAAAACACGCGTTCAGACTCTTACTGCCTCGTTGACAAAGCGGTTGAAGCGTTCACAGAGCCTCCTGTACCATTTCCGATCCTCGATCAGCAGCCGGGAGAGCCGGGCGCGGAGCAGCTCGACAGCCGTACCGAGCAGAGCCGTCAGCAGGATGGCACAGACAGTGTAGAGCAGTCTTGCGCCGCCGGAAAGCAGCGCTGCGTGAGCCGTGCTCTGCAGGAGCTTTGTCCAGAGGACGGGATAAAAGGCCGGGATCTGATGGAAGCAGTACACCCCGAGGGTGCAGGAGGCCATCGTGCTGACGATGCGGGACTCTCTCCGATCCCATCCCAGGAAGCCGAAAAACAGGCAGTAGGCCAGCGCCATGTTCGGCAGGGACTGCATACAGCTGCGGAAAGTCTCGGAATAGGCCATCAGCGTGGTATAGCCCCGGGCGGAGCTGAACAGCCGGAAGGCCAGCAGCAGAGCCCAGAGCGGAAAGAACACCGCCGCGCAGGCGCGGGGCTTCGGCGTCCCGCTCCCCCACCGCTTCCAATAGAGCGTCAGGGTGTAGAGATAGATCATGACCCAGAGATCGCTGGTGAACACGCCCTGCCGCCCTGTCAGGGTAGCGTAGCCCGTCAGGGTGATGCCGAAGAACAGCAGCAGGCTCTCACTGAGGCGTTTTTGCTTCCGCACCAGCAGCTTCAGAGCCGGGGCAAGGCACTGGAGCTGCAAAAAGCAGCTCACGAACCACAGGCTTCCGCCCTCCAGCGGCAGCAGCGCCGTATAGAGCTGCAGCCCGGAGGCCAGGGAGCGGCGGTAGAGGAAAAAGGTGACGGGAACCAGATACATAAAGGCCGTAAGCCAGACCCGCCCCAGCTTTTCCAGCCGGAACTCCTCCCGCTCCGCATCGAACCAGGCCGAAATGATCACAAACACGCTGCAGGCCACCCGGGACAGGCTGCTGAGCGCCTCATAATACCCGGCGGCAGGCAGCCCGCCCTCCCGGATCCCACTCTGCCCCGCAAAATGGTCGGCAATGATGAAGAGCATACATAAAACGCGCAGAAGCTCGATACTCGAGCTTCGTTTATTTTTCTCCGGCAAAGCTCTCCCTCCTCTCTTTTCCGCCCCCATCATATTTCATTTTTCGACACCCGTCAAGGCAGAAAAAACAGGGAATGCGCAAAGCTTAATAAACGCTTAAGAATCTTCCTCTTTTCCTTTTAAAAAAGCTGTGTTATCCTGTATACAGTTCATGAACGGAGGACAGGGCATGTATAACATACTCATCTGCGACGACGACCGCGACATTGCCGCAGCCGTGGAGATCTACCTCAGCACACAGGACTGTCGGATCCTCATGGCCCATGACGGGCAGGAGGCGCTGGAGCTTGTGCGGCGGGAGGACATTCACCTTGTTCTGATGGATATCATGATGCCGAAGATGGACGGCATCACCGCCACAGCCCGCATCCGGCAGGAGAGCAACGTTCCCATCATCCTCCTGACTGCCAAGGGCGAGAGCAGCGACAAGGTGCTGGGACTGAACATCGGCGCGGACGATTATGTGACCAAGCCCTTTGACCCGGCGGAGCTGCAGGCCCGGGTGCGCTCTCAACTGCGGCGCTACACAGCTCTCGGCGCCCGCGCAGGGCAGGAGGAGCAGGGTGTGTTCACCGTGGGCAATATCTCTCTCAACGAAAACGACCGAGCCGTGACCGTGGACGGGGACAGCGTGGCGCTGACGGCGCTGGAATACAGCATCCTCCGTCTGCTCATGAAAAACCCCGGCCGGGTCTTTTCCAGCCGGGAGATCTATGAGAGCGTATGGAATGAGGAGGCTCTCGGCAGCGAAAACGCCGTAGCCGTTCACATCCGGCATCTGCGGCAGAAAATCGAGATCACTCCCTCAGAGCCCCGCTACCTGAAGGTCGTATGGGGACTGGGGTACAAAATGGAAAAGGACAAAGCATGAAAAACAAGCTGAGCGGCTCCACAGCCGCCAAATTCACAGCCTTTGTGCTTGCGGCGGCCATCTTCACCGCCCTCTTCGGCTTCGGCCTCTGCTATATCTGGGCGGCCTCCGACAGCGGCTACCGGCAGAGCGGCAGCTTTGATGACAGCGATCTGGCCCACGCCGCTGCAACAAGGATTCTGGGCGATGCCTATTGGGGCAGCTTTTCCAGCGCTGCCGAGGAGCGGCGTGAGTTGGAGGAGCTTGACCGGCGGCTGAGCGGAACGAACCTCCACTATCAGCTCAAGAGCAAATTCCACGAAAGCACCATTATCCACGGCTGGGAGCCGGGAGACGTGCCCATCTTCACCTCGGAACTTAACGGGAAGAGCTGGATCGTCTACCGCAGTGCGGAGCTGACAAAGCACGACGATCTCTACTACACCTATCGCTTCTGTGCTGTGGCCGCCGAAGCCGTCCGCTATTGGCCGGTGTGTCTCGCGCTGCTGCTCTGCGAGCTGGCGCTGCTGGCCTTTCTGGCTTACGCCGCCGCAAGGAAAAACGGCTGTGAAGAATTCGTCACCGGCTGGCAGGAGCGCATCCCCTTTGACCTGTTCGTTGTGCTCTACGGCGGTCTGGCCGTGGGCATCGTCGCTTTGGCGGTTCTCTGCTTCGATAATCTGCACTTCTATCCCTTTGCACCCGACGGCGTCGGCGTGCTGTTCGCCGCCTGCTTTCTCATCGCTCCCCTGCTTCTCGCCGGGTGGATGACCCTTTGCGCCCGGATCAAGACCCACACGCTCTGGAAAAGCTGTCTGTGCCGGAAGCTTCTGCTCCTTACATGGAAGGCTGTCCGCTGGGTCTATGGTCTCTGCGCTAAGGTCTGGCGCTTCCTGCTCCGTCTGGTGAAGGCCGTCCCCCTGCTCTGGCGGACGCTGGCCGTGACCGGGGTGTATTTTCTCGTACTGCTCATTGCCGCCGCTGAATATGAGGCGGAGCTGATCATGCTGCTCTGCGCACTGGGCTTCCTCGCCGTGCTGTACTTCGCCCTCATGCTCCTGCGGCTGCGCAAGGGTATCTCCGCCATCTCCCGGGGTGAGCAGGAGGTCGGCATCGACACGCAGTATATGCTCCCGGCCTTTCGGGAAAGCGCCGCCGAGCTGGGCAGCATCCGAAACGGCATTACGCTGGCGGTGGAGGCGCAGCTTCGATCCGAGCGGATGAAGACCGAGCTGATCACCAATGTGTCTCACGACATCAAGACCCCTCTGACCAGCCTTGTGAGCTATGTGGATCTGCTGCAGCGGGAAGAGGATGAGGAAAAGCGCCGGGAATATCTGGACGTGCTGCAGCGTCAGTCTCTGCGCCTGAAAAAGCTCACGGAGGATCTGGTGGAGCTGAGCAAATCCGGCAGCGGCGCCATGAGCTGCACACTCTCCCGCCGCTCCGTCCGGGAGCTGCTGCAGCAGGCCGTAGGCGAGTACGGGGAAAAGCTCGAGCTTGCAGGACTGACGTGCATTCTCTCCCTCCCGGAAGAGGAGCTGTTCTGTCTGGCAGACGGAAATCTGACCTGGCGGGTGCTGGATAATCTTCTGGGAAACGCCTGTAAATATGCCCAGAGCGGCACACGGCTTTATGTGAGCGTATCGGCGGAGGCGGAATACGTCAGCATAGAGGTCAAGAACATCTCCCGGGAGGCGCTGAACATGGATCCGACCGAGCTTATGGAACGCTTCAAGCGGGGCGACGCCTCCCGCAGCACAGAGGGCAGCGGGCTGGGGCTGAGCATCGCCGATAATCTGGCCCGGCTGCAGGGCGGCAGTCTGCAGCTAACCATTGACGGGGATCTCTTCAAGGTCTGTTACCGTCTGCGCCGGAGCAAATAAGCGGCAAAGCGCTTGACGGACGATGGAAAAACTGCTATACTCTCCCCATACGGAGAGGTGTCCGAGCGGTTTAAGGAGCTGGTCTTGAAAACCAGTGACTCTGCAAAGAGCCATGGGTTCGAATCCCATCCTCTCCGCCAGATTTTACGGTTGCAGCATTGGTCTTTCCCATGTTCCCTTGTTTTCATCGCTCTCATGCCAACTGCAATATGCTGAAAAGCGGCAGTCCTTGCGGACTGCCGTTTTTCTTCTTGCGGGAAGAAAAAAATAAAATAACTTCCATTTCGTCGAAAATGTAGTATAATAACAGTTATAGGTTCCGGGTAAAGCAGCTTATCTCAACAAAGAAGTAGGGAAATAATATGGAAAATCTGAACCGAGGCCGAAAAAGTTTTTCTGAAAGGCTGAGTTTGTTTGTCGCTAAAAAGCCGGACAAGTCTGTCCTGTCTTTAATTTTAATACTGAATGTAGTATTTATCTGTCTTGCTGCAGTTATCATTTCCCAGTTAGCTCCTTCAACACTCAGTACAAGGGGATTTTGGCCCTCCGTGTTCTACACAATCACTATGATCCTGGACGCAGGTTGTATCTCGTTCGTAGTTGAAGATGTAGGACAGACCGGAGTGATTGTTATTGTCGTTTGTCTGTTGATCGTCCTCATTGGTATGATCACATTTACGGGTGCGGTCATCGGATATATCACAAACTACATTTCTTCTTTCATTGAGAACGCAAATAACGGAAACAGAAAGCTAAAAGTTTCGGGACATGTGATTATCCTCGGGTGGAACAGTCGTGGAGCGGAGATCATTACAGATTACATCTATACGAATCAGATTGAAGACGTTGTTGTACTCGTGCGCGACGGTAAGGAGGATGTCGAAGAGGAAATCAGTAACCGTATCATTGAAACGGTCGATTCCGATAATGCAGACCTTTATGAAGAAGCAGAGAAGAAAAATCTCAGTTTCTTCCAGAAGCGCAGATATATTCGTCAGAAAAGAGTACACAAGAATGTATCCGTTATCGTGCGTGAAGGTGATATCCTGTCTAAAGCACAGCTCGACAATATCTCGATTGACAAAGCACAAACGATCATCATTCTCGGAAAAGACTACCAAAACGGCAAGAAATACGGATCAGAGCAGGCTAATACTGTGAAGCAGATGCGTGGTAATTCAAATGTCATCAAAACATTGATTCTGGTAGCAGAGATCACGGGCAGTGAAGCATCCGCGGATGACCAAAAGATTGTTGTTGAAGTAGCGGATGAATGGACCAGAGAGCTTGCCGAACAGGTTGTCGAGAACAAAGAGAATCTTGGCAAGAGCAATATCGTAGTCATTCCGGTATATCAGAATCTGGGTCAGCTTCTTTCTCAGCTGGCAGTCATGCCGGAGCTGAATCAGATCTATGGCGAACTTTTCTCGAATAAGGGTGCTTTCTTTGAATCAAGGATCGTAGAAAGACCCGGAACGCTGAAAGCGGTAAATGACCATCTTGATGAGTATATTGGTTCTCACTCCAAAGCTATACCTATGTCAGTAATGGAAGCGAAGGAAGGCTCCATTTGTTTCTATCTTTGTGACCGAAGCGATGCAATTCAGGAAGTTCATAAAGAAAAGTCGAAGCCTGTAGTCGTTGAGCTTAACGGAAACTATGAGATGAACAAGAAGAATGTTATCATTCTTGGTCATAACAGTTCGATGGACTCGTTGATGCATGGTTTCGATGCGTTCAGAAATGAGTGGAACTACGCGGATGAACGCGAGTTATTGAATGTTGTAGTCATTGATGATGAAGTTTCTCTTAAAAAGAAGAATTACTATTGCGATTATCCGTATGTCAGTCAGGTCATAGCAGCGGAAATCTATGATAAACAAGTGGTATATGACACGATCAAAGGATTCTCTGACCGTTGCGAGGGTGATATTACAGTACTGATTCTGTCCGATGATCTGGTTCCCAATGAGAACATCGATGAGGAGCCGCTGACTTATCTCATGTACATGGACGATATGCTGCAGAAGCGTAAGAAGGTCGATTCTTCGTTTGATATTGACCGCTATGATATCATTGTTGAGATTCTGAATCCTCAAAATTTTGAAGCGATTCAGAGTTATAATCCCAGTCATGTTGTTATCAGCAATCAGTATATCAGCCACATGATTACGCAAATCGGCGAGCACGAAGCAATCGCGACCTTCTACAACGATATTCTGACCTTTGATGAGATCAATAAAGAAGGATATTACAGTAAGGAACTGTATCTGAAGGAAGCGGAGCGGTTCTTCGTCACGATTCCGGAGGAATGTACTGCACACGAACTGATTCATGCCGTATTTGTCGCCGGGCCAGAAGACAACAAGTCGATGCTGATGGGTTATATCCACGAAGGTAAGTATCAGTTATTTGTGGGTGAAAATGCTGACCGGAGGGTCAAACTTGAGGAGGGCGACAAGCTGATTCTTTACAGTAACCATTAAGAGCCGAAGCCGTTTTATCTCGTTTTTCTCCCACAAAAAGGTTTCAAGCATCGCCTCTCCGCTGAGAGAGGCGATGCATTTTCACCGAAAATTCCCCAGTTTTTCCCCAGACATCTTTCGGGACATGGTGTCCATTGCGTCCATTGTTTTATCTGACATGTTAAGCTCCCCGTGTTAGTGTAACGATACTATCGCCGCGGAAACACTATGAGTGGCTTGGTTGGGGTTTAGGAAGCCGGACGGGCCGAACGGATAGTATGCTGAGTGGGTTCATCCTGCTCAGCTTGTTCTTTTGCCGAAATGTGCTCGCCAAAACTCTGCACGGCTTTTAAGAAAGACCCTCAGCATTCAATCGGTCAGCGGTTCGATCCTGTCTGGGTTCAGCATCCCTTCTCCGTCAATTCTCCGACAAAGTGTGAAAAGCTTTTTTAAAACACAAAACGCATTGTGGATTGTAACTTTAATAACTTCATGTTATCGTACATATATTCCGTTATATATTTTGCGGAGAAAAAGAGAAAGGAAATGACACAAATGGAAAACAGCACTCCGGTCAAGCAGGAGCCTCTGAAGGCCAGTAACGGCCTGATCAATCTCTTTGCTTTGACCAACAGCTTCCAGTCCATGGCCATGCAGGTGCCCACCCTGTACCTGACCCTGTTCATGACCGACTACCTGCACATCTCCCCCGTTGCCATCGGCACCGCCATGCTCATTGCCAAGAGCTTCGACTTTGTGGTCGCCCTCTTCGCGGGCATCATCATCGAGAAGGTCAACATGAAGCACGGCAAGTACCTCAGCTGGCTGCGTCTGCTGACCGTCACTGTCTTCTTCGGCAACAGCGTTCAGATGCTGGACACCACCTCCTTCGTCTCCAGCCCCACCGCGCGTCTGGTGATCGTGTGCGTGTTCTACATCATGTTCCACTCCTCCATGAACTTCAACGCCACTGCCCGCGCCGCCCTGATCCCCAAGATGGCCGGCGCCGACCAGGAAGTGCGTAAGAAGATCACCGCCCGTCAGGCTCAGCTCCGCGCTGCCACCTCTATCATCTCCTCTGCCATCACTCTGCCCGCCGTGGAGCTGGTGCAGCGTCTGACCGGCAGCGAGTCCGCCGGCTACTTCATGGTCGCCGTGATCTTCGGTCTCTGCTATGTTATCTGCAACGTCCTCTTCATCAAGGGCGCTACTCCTCTGGATCCCCCCGATGCCCCGGGTGCCAAGCGCCGTCAGTCCCCCTCCTTCAAGCAGATGGTCAGCTCCATCGGCACCAACAAGCAGATGCTGATCCTGTTTGCTGCCTTCACCATTTCCGGCATCGGCAACCAGGTCTCCTCCGGTGTGACCACCTACTTCTTCCGCTGCACCGGCATCTTCTCCTCCTACACCATCGTTCTGACCTCCCGCTCCATCGCCTCTTTCCTTGCCGCCATGATCGCTCCCGCGATTGCCAAGAAGATGGGCAAGAAGCGCGCTCTGATCGTTTCCTGGCTGAGCCGCGCCGCCGTTCTGCTCTTCACCTACTTCTTCGCTCTGAAGGCTGACGGCTCTCCCAACCTGGGCGTGGTTCTCGTGGCTCAGTGCCTCGGCACCGCCACTATGAACCTCTACAGCATCTACCTGACCATTTACTGGCTCGACTGCGGCGAATACGGCTACGCCACCACCGGCGTGGACAACCGCACCATGGCCGTTACCGTGATGAACTGGCCCACCAAGATCTCCATGGCTCTGGGCGGCTCCCTGGTCGGCTACGGCCTGGCCTGGGCCGGCTATGTGGCTCCCGACAAGGCCGCCGGCACTGCCGCTTACTTTGAGAGCATGACCCGCTACATGATGATCTGGCAGCTGATCCCCATGATCACGCTGGTGGTCTCCGCCCTCATCATCATCGTCGGCTATAAGCTGACCGACGAAGAAGCCGCCCGCTACGCCCGCGAAAATGCGGAACGCGAGGCTGCCAAGGCATAATCTCTCTTCACGCTCTGCCCGGAGGCCGTCTTCGGGCAGAGCCTGCACTACCATAAAAACCAGCTCTCCGGGCGCTCTGCCCGGAGAGCTGGTTTTCTGATGAGTAAAAAGTTTACAAATACTGCTATTCAAACGGACGGAGTTGTGCTATGATGAGGGGCACTGACCGAAAGCGCTCTCTGCAATCGGTCTGTTCTTCAGATTCAGAAAGGAATTATCATGAAAAAGCTTATCTCTTTTTTGCTCTCAGCATGCATGCTCTTCTCCCTCTGCGCCTGCGGCGCATCCGGGGATAGCGCACCCGCCCCCACCGAGGCTCCCTCTGATCCCGTCCCTCCCGTTACGGAGCCGACCGTTGACGAAGCGGAGACCGAAATCCGGGAGATCCTGCTCCTGCAGCCCGATGAGGCGCTGGAGGTCGACGGTCAGCAGCTGCTCTTCACCCTGGAGTCTGCCGCCGAGGGTGAACCCGGCGAGGCTGTGCTGCGTTGGGGCAGTGCTGTGGCCTCTCTGGGC
>JAGHSH010000158.1 GCA_018065965.1 Candidatus Apopatocola equi | reverse complement strand
GGTCACCGCCGTGTTTGACGGCTTCCATCAGAATGTTGTCCGTGGCCAGGAGAGGAAGCTACTGCTGCAGCGTGGCGGGAATGACCTGTTCGTTGACCTTCAAGCCGCCGATAACATTTGCGCAGAGCAGCAGAATGCTGTCGGCTGCCAGAAATGCCTCCGGCAGAGAGATGCGGCGGTTGGCGGAATCGTCCAGCGTCCGCTCCAACCACTGGGCCGAGGCTGTAAGAGTGCCGTTGAGAGCGTCCACCATCAGGTAGCGGCTCAGGGAGCAGATGCGCTCGCACTTCATGGGATTCCGCTTGTAGGCCATGGCAGAGGAACCCACCTGAGACTCGCCGAAGGGCTCCTCCAGCTGTCCGTCATGCTGCAGCAGGCGGATATCCTGCGCCATGCGGTAGGCGCTCTGCGCGAGCAGAGAGAGCTTGTTGAGGATGCGGCTGTCCAGCTTTCGGGGATAGGTCTGACCGCATACGCTGACGCAGCGGGCAAAGCCGAAGGTTTTCGCCAGGGCGGCGTTCATCTTGTCGGCTTTTTCGACCTGACCGTCAAACAGCTCGGCAAAGCTGGCCTCCGTCCCGGTGGTGCCCCGGCAGCCCAGGAAGGGGAGGGAAGCAAGCAGCTGATCCAGCTCCTCCAGATCCATCTCAAAATCCTGCAGCCACAGACAGGCCCGCTTGCCGACCGTCACGGTCTGCGCAAACTGATAATGGGTATAGCCCGGGGTGGCAAGAGCCTTGTATTTATCCGCAAAGGAGGCGAGCAGCGCCATCAGGTTCAGCAGCTTCTGACGGATGAGCAGCATTCCGTCCCGATAGAGAATGAGATCGGCATTGTCCGTCACGTAGCAGCTGGTAGCGCCCAGATGCAGGATGGGGGCTGCGGCGGGAGCCGCCTCGCCGTAAGCTTTGATGTGCGCCATCACATCGTGCTTGAGCTTTTTCTCCCAGCCGGCGGCGGAGTCCCAGTCAATGTTTTCGATGTTGTCTTCCAGAGCGCTGACCTGCTCGGGGGAAACGGGCAGCCCCAGCCGCATTTCCTCTCTGGCCAGTTCTGTCCAGAGTCTGCGCCAGAGAATGATCCGCTGCCGCTGAGAAAAGAGCGTGAGCATCTCTTTGGAAGCGTAACGGGAGGAAAGGGGGGATTCATACGATTCCTTCATACAGTGACCTCCTTTTTATTCCACGGTGACCGATTTTGCAAGGTTTCTCGGCTTGTCAATGTCGCAGCCGCGCATCTGCGCCGTGTAGCAGGCCAGCAGCTGCAGCGGAATGACCTCCAGCGCCGGGTAGAACAGCGGCTCGCATTCGGGGAGGCAAATGCTGTCCTCGCAGAGCCCGTTAAGCTCCTCCACGCCCTGCGGCAGAAGAGCAAGGACACGGGCCCCGCGGGCTTTCAGCTCCCGGATATTGCTGTGCATTTTCTCCAACAGCCGCTTCTGGCAGCAGAGAGCCACAACCTGTGTGCCCGGCTCAATGAGAGCAATGCTGCCGTGTTTCAGTTCTCCGGCGGCGTAGGCCTCCGCGTGAATATAGGAAAGCTCCTTGAGCTTGAGGGCGCCCTCCATGGACACGGCCCAGTCAATGCTGCGGCCCATGAAAAACACGGAGGAGCAGGCTGTGAAGTTCACCGCGATACGCTTGATGAGCTCATCCAGATCCAGAACACGTAGCGCCCGCTCGGGAAGCGCTTTCAGCTCTTTCATCAGATCGCCGAAGCACTTCTCCTTCAGGGTGCCCATACGCCTGCCGAAATGGAGGGAGAGCAGATAGAGCGCCATGAGCTGCGTGGTGTAGCCCTTGGTGGTAGCCACGGCAATCTCAGGGCCTGCATATGTATAGAGAACAAATTCACTCTCCCGGCTCAGGGTACTGCCCGGGACATTTACGATGGAAAGGGTGCGGGCACCCCCTGCTTTGGCTTCCTCCAGTGCGGCCAGGGTATCCGCCGTTTCGCCGGACTGGGAAATGGCAATGAGCAGACAGTGCTCATCCCAGCGGGTCTGATCATAGCGCAGCTCACTGGCAAGCACCACGCTGACGTTCCAGCCGCAGAGCTGCTCCAGCGCATAGCGTCCGGCCTGCGCCGCATAGGAAGCTGAGCCGCAGCCGGTCAGCACCACACGCCGGAAGCTCCTGAGCTCTTCCCCGGTGAAGGGGATCGCCTCGCCGTTTTCATAGGTACGGAGCATGGTGCGCATGGCGCCGGGCTGCTCGGCGATCTCCTTGGCCATAAAGGAATCGTAGCTGCCCTTTTCGCTGTAAAAGCTCTCACGCAGTCTGTCGTCGCTCTTGCGCTCCAACAGGTGCAGGGAGGCATCAAAGAAGGTCACATGATTGCCGGATAGCTCGCCCATATCGCCGTCCTGCAGGTTGATGATCGTTTTGGTATAGGGGGTCAGCGCCATGGCGTCGGAGGCGAAGAAGCCCTCGCCGATGCCCAGACCGACGAGAAGCGGGGAACGGCTGCGGGCAAAGAAGATCTTTTCGCTCTCATGTGCGCAGAGAATACCCAGTGCATAGGCACCCCTGAGCATGGGAAGCGCCTCTGCCATGGCAACACGCACATCGCCCCGGTAGCAGTAGGCCAGAAGCTGCGCAATGACCTCCGTGTCCGTTTCACTGCGGAAGGTAACGCCCTTGCTCTCCAGCATGGCCTTGAGCTCGGCGTAGTTTTCGATAATACCGTTATGAACCACGGCAAAGCTGCCGTCGGAGGAGAACTGCGGGTGTGCGTTGACCTCGCTGGGCTCTCCGTGGGTGGCCCAGCGGGTATGACCCATGCCGGTAGTGCCGGGCAGGAGACGGCCGCCGTCGCTTTGCTTTTCCAGCTCGCCGATCCGTCCCTTGACCTTCAGGGAACGGATCTCCTTCTCGCCCAGCACAGCGATACCCGCAGAATCGTAGCCCCGGTACTCCGGTGTTTTCAGACCGGAGAGGAGAATGGGCGCAGCCTGCCGCGCTCCGCTGAATCCAATAATTCCGCACATGCTCTCAGTTCCTTTCGATAATGGCGTTGCGCTCCGCTCCCACGGAGACATAACGGATGGGGCAGCGGATCGCATCCTCGATGCGCTCCACATAGCGCTGCGCCTCCACCGGCAGATTGGCCCACACCCGGGCTTTGCCAATGTCGCAGCCCCAGCCGGGCATGGTCTCATACACGGGCTTTGCAGTCTCCTGCTCAGTGGGGAAGGGGAAGTCCTCGGTCACGCCGCTGCCGAGCTGATAGGCAGTGCAGACGGGAATGGTTTCCATGTAGCTGAGAATGTCCAGCTTGGTCAGGGCGATCTCCGTCGCGCCCTGCACCTGTACGCCGTAGCGGGTCGCACCAGATCCATGGGGCCGACTCTCCTGTTCCGGCCGGTCTTCGCGCCGTACTCCTCACCGACGGTGCGGAGCTTTTCGGCTTCCTCACCGAACCGCTCGCACACAAAGGGGCCTTCACCCACGCAGGTGGAGTAGGCCTTCACAACGCCGAGTACGCGGCCGATCCTGGCAGCGCTGTAGCCGGAGCCGATGGGGGCGTAGGCGGCCAGCGTATTGGAGGAAGTGGTATAGGGGACGATGCCGAAGTCCAGATCCCGCAGGGCGCCCAACTGGGCTTCAAAGAGAATGCTCTTACCCTCCAGCTCGGCTCTGCGGAGCAGAGATGCGGTGTCGCAGATATAAGGCTTGAGCCGTTCGGCATAGCAGCGAAGGTACTCGATGAGCTCCTGCGAGCTGACGCTCTTCGCGCCGTAGATCCCGCTGAGCTTCAGGTTCTCCCAGCGGAGAATATCCTCTGCCCGCGCGGCAAGGCGGTCGGGATTGAGCAGCTCACCGGCCAGAATAGTTTTCTTCATGACCTTGTCACCGTAGAAGGGGGCGATGCCCTGCTTGGTGGAGCCGTAGGGGTGATCGGAGAGCCGGGCCTCCTCCAGTCCGTCCAGCTCCCGGTGGAGGGGGAGAAGCAGGGAGGCGCGGTCACTGATGCGAAGATTCTCGGGGGAGATGGCTACGCCTCTGGAGCGAAGCTCCTCCATCTCGATCCACAGGTTTTCAGGATCCAGGGCAACACCGTTGCCCAGAACGTTCATAACACCCTTCCGGAATACGCCGGATGGCAGCAGATGAAGAGCGAACTTGCCGTATTCATTGATAACGGTATGACCGGCGTTGCCGCCGCCCTGATAACGGACCACCACGTCGTAAGACTCCGTCAGCAGGTCTACCATACGACCCTTGCCCTCGTCACCCCAGTTGATACCGACAATTGCGCAGTGTGTCATTTTCAAATATCCTCGCTTTCAAGCATTTCTTTTTTTCCTTGCGGGAAATCGCCCTGCTGAGGGCTGTCCTCCCGCTTTGTAAAGCGCCAAAATTGCGAAGCGTGTACCGGAAAGCACACGCAAAAAAATACATAGGCTATTATAGACTCTTGATTTAATCCTGACAAATACATATAATATGGCGTGTATCATATAAAAAACATATGGAAGGAGACTGCTTATGGAACTGAGGACACTGAGCTATTTTGTCACCGTTGCCGAGGAACTGAACATTACCCGGGCTGCGGAGCTGCTGAATATGTGTCAGCCGCCTCTGAGTGCCCAGATCAAGGGACTCGAGCGGGAGCTGGGTACGGAGCTGTTCATCCGCGGTAAACGCCAGCTGCGCCTGACGGAGTCCGGGCAGCTGCTCTACCGCCGCGCTAAGGAGCTGCTGAGTCTTGCGGAAAAGGCCAGCGTAGAGATCGGCGCACTCAACAGCGGCATGACGGGCACCATCGCCATCGGTCTGGTGGAGGGCATGGCTCCCGATATCGCCGGCGAGAGGATCGCAGACTTCCTGCAGCATTATCCGCTGGTGCATTTCCGCATCCTGGACGGCAACAGCGACGATCTGATCGAAAAGCTGCGCAGCGGACTGATCGATCTGGCGGTCATTAGCGCTCCCTATGATCAGCTCCTGCTCAACAGCTTCCCGGTGGGCGAGGAACGCATTGCGGCCTTTATGAATAAAAGTCACCCCCTTGCCGCCGAAGAAGGAGACATCACCGTCAGGCAGCTGGTGGGGGAGAAGCTGATCGTCCCCAGCCGCAGCGCCATGGTGGAGCGCATTCGCCGCTGGTTCCGCAGTATCAACGAGGAGCCGGACATCATCTGCGAAATGGACAGCTATCTGGACGCCTCTGCTCTGGCCGTGCGGAACGTGGGCATCAGTATCTTTCCCCAGACGGCCTATGTTCCAAACAGCTCCATTGTGCAGCGCTGTATCGGTTCGGTCACTGATCGGGTGGAATATCTCTTCGTGTGGCGCAAGGGTCACGCCCTGCCCACCATTGAGGAGAGATTTATTGACTTCGTAAAGGAATACAAAAAAGAATGCTGAAGGCAGTATCCATTTCTCTGTTTCTTTTATTTGCAATTCAGAGCAGGATGTTGTATACTGTCCAAAGGAAAAACCTCTCACTCGCAAAGGAGTAAATTTTATGGATTATGATGTACTGATTATCGGTGCGGGTCCCGGCGGCATCTATTCCGCCTATG